>DASVMB010000145.1:0-7097 GCA_036384575.1 Bacillota bacterium | reverse complement strand
TTATACCAACGATCAGATGATTTTGGATCTGCCTCATTCCGATTTACGGCGAGCACGAGCCGCCGCTCTTTCCATGATTCCCACCACTACCGGGGCGGCCAAGGCGGTTTCTCTGGTCCTACCGGAGCTCAAGGGGAAATTAAATGGTTTCGCGATTCGGGTACCGACTCCCAATGTATCTGTAGTTGATTTGGTAGCCGATCTCGAACAAAGCGCAACGGCTGAGGCGATTAATCAAGCGCTTCAGGAAGCGGCATCCGGACCACTCCGGGGTATCTTAGCTTATTCGGAGGAGCCCTTGGTATCCAAGGATTTCAACGGTGACCCCAACTCTTCCATCATTGATGCGCTTTCCACAATGGTGATCGATGGCAATATGGCCAAAGTGGTATCATGGTATGATAATGAATGGGGTTATTCCAACCGGGTTGCCGATTTGGCGTCGTATATAGTAAAAAAGGGTCTTTGAGCCGCCTTCGGGCGGCTCAACCCCCGGTTGCCCCAAAGGGGCGACCGATTTGCAAGGGAAGTGATGCTCCGGATTCATAAATCATAATCCTGATTGTTCGGGATTCAGGTATCGTCCTCCGACCTCCCGCGCGGAGGACTGTATCGGAAAAGCGCGTTCATATTCATTGCGGCGGGTGGAATGTGGAAAACCGGTATCCCGGTTTAATGCGTTCCTGGTCTAGTCTGTAAATGTGGGTTTTCCGATTCTTGGCGCGCCCATGCGCGCAATCTTAAGGGGGCTTCTGGTGATGAATAAGTTATCGATTGATGATCTTAATGTAAAGGGTAAACGGGTTTTGGTTCGAGTCGACTTTAACGTACCGGTTGACGATTCCGGTAAGATAACGGATGACCGGCGGATCCGGGCCGCACTGCCCACTATCAAAAAACTATCGGAAAGCGGCGCCAAGGTGGTTTTGGTATCCCATTTCGGCCGTCCAAAAGGCGGTCCGGATAATAAATACCGGATGGATAATATCGGGAAACGCCTCTCCGAACTTCTGGGTAAACCTGTGGTTAAGGTGAACGATTCCATCGGCGATGAGCCCAAAAAGGCCATTGATAATCTGGCCTGGGGCGGAATTGTACTCTTAGAGAATGTCCGGTTTTATAAAGAGGAAGAGGCCAATGATGAGGCATTTGCGAAAAAACTCGCCGAGCTGGCTGATGTTTATGTGAATGATGCCTTTGGAACCGCCCACCGGGCCCACGCATCTACCGCGGGGGTGGCTAAATTCTTGAAACCCGCGGCAGCCGGTTATTTGATGCAAAAAGAGATCAGTGTGATGGGTAAGGCCCTTACCAATCCGGAACGTCCGTTTGTGGCAATACTAGGTGGAGCCAAAGTTGCCGATAAGCTGGGCGTCATCAAAAACCTCCTGGAAAAAGTGGATTCCCTGATCATCGGCGGCGGGATGGCATATACCTTCCTGAAAGCCCAGGGGCTTGAGATTGGAAAGTCTCTGCTCGATTCGGAAAAGATCGATTTTGCCAAGGAAATGATGGCGAAAGCCAAGGCCAAGGGCGTGAAATTGTTACTCCCTGTAGATACCGTAGTTACAGATGATTTCAAGAACCCGACCACGATCAAGACCGTTCAGGCAAACCAAATCCCGGCTGATCTGGAAGGGGTGGATATCGGGCCGGAGACCGTTAGGCTTTTTGCCTCCGCCATCACCGGCGCCAAGACCGTAATTTGGAACGGGCCCATGGGGGTATTTGAAATGAAGCAGTTTGCCACCGGTACCCGGGCCATTGCCGAGGCTTTGACAAAGTGTAAAGGGACCACCATCATCGGTGGCGGTGATTCGGCGGCTGCCGTCGAACAGATGGGGTTTGCCGATCAAGTCACTCACGTTTCCACCGGCGGCGGCGCTTCCCTGGAGTTCCTTGAAGGTATCGAACTGCCGGGTGTGGCAGCATTAACCGATAAATAATTCGTTCCCGATTTTTGCTTATATCAGGCAACTTCACGAAACGAATATACAGGAGGGTTCAATGCGTAAACCAATCATCGCCGGGAATTGGAAGATGTACAAGACAATTCCCGAAGCGAAACAGTTAGTTAGCGGGGTAATCAAAGAACTGGCGGATTTCTCCGGTGTGGAAGTGGTCTTTTGCCCGCCTTTCACCGCGTTAAGCACAGTGAAGCAATTGATCCAGGGGACTTCCTTCGGAATTGGCGCCCAGAATCTCTACTGGAAGGAACAAGGTGCTTTTACAGGAGAGATCTCTCCTTTAATGCTGAAGGATATCGGTTGCGATTACTGCATCATCGGCCATTCGGAGCGCCGCCAGTATTTCGGGGAAACCGACACTACAGTCAATCAGAAAGTGAAGGCCGCCCTGGCAGTGGGGATTAAACCCATCATCTGTGTGGGTGAGACCCTTGCCCAACGGGAAGCGGGCGAAACCAATTCCCTGATTAAGAGCCAAACCGAGCAGGCATTGGCAGGAGTAGCTCCGGACGTGGTGCCGGAGATCGTCATCGCCTATGAACCGATTTGGGCCATCGGCACCGGGAAGTCGTCCACTCCCAAAGATGCAAGCGGGGTGATCGGGTTAATACGGAAAACCGTGGCCGCTATGTTTGGAAATGATGCGGCACAAAAGCTCCGCATCCAATATGGCGGAAGTGTCAAACCCGAGAATATCAAGGAATTCATGAATGAACCGGAAATTGACGGCGCTCTGGTTGGTGGAGCAAGTCTCGAAATTGATTCCTTCATCAAGATCGTAAAGTATTAAGCCGGGTTTTTTGGATTTGTCCCTGATAAACGGTAGAGCCATATTGCGATATCATATCTACAATCATTCTCGACTTTTGATCCGCGGATCGGAAGATCCGCGGATAGAATCGAACCCGCGTTGTTTGGCTTGACTCGGAGATAGTTTGATCCGGCACATCCGCCGGATTATATGCGCGCGTGTGGGCAATCACGCACATACCTGCGTAATCGCCCATGGGGCGAATCGCGAATATAGGGAGGCAGCAATGGGTTATCGACCAGCGGCGTTAATTATTCTAGACGGATGGGGAGTGAATCCTCGAGAAGAAGGGAATGCTATCAAAAAAGCAAACACTCCCTTTTTGGACAGCCTGTTTTCCAATTATCCTCACGCCACATTACTTTGCTCCGGAGAGGCGGTGGGTTTGCCGGAAGGCCAGATGGGCACCTCCGAAGTAGGACATATGAACATCGGAGCCGGCCGGGTTGTATACCAGAGTCTGGTCCGAATCTCCAAGGCATTACGGGAAGGGGAGTTGAAACGGAATCCCGTTTTTTTGGATCTTGTAAACTACGCGGTCCGCGAAGATCGTCCCTTGCATGTGATGGGTCTGGTATCACCCGGTGGTGTCCACAGTCATACCGAACATTTATATGGTCTCATCCAGTTGGCCAAGGAATCCGGGGTGAAAGAGATCTATATTCACGCGTTTTTGGATGGACGGGACACACCGCCCTCCAGTGCCCGGGAATACTTGAGTGAGCTTGAAGACGTCTGCCGTGAGAAAGAGATCGGCCGGATCGCTACGGTCAGCGGCAGGTACTATGCGATGGACCGCGATAAACGTTGGGACCGTGTGGAAAAGGCATACCGGGCCATGGTAGCCGGTGAAGGAGAGGAAGCTGATTCAGCGCTTCAGGCTGTAAGCAACTCATATGCCCGGGAGATCACTGATGAATTCGTTTTGCCGACCGTGATTACTCATGGTGGAAAACCGATGGCTACGATCGGATCGGGTGATCCGGTACTCTTTTTCAATTTCCGTCCCGACCGTGCCCGGGAGATTACACGGGCATTCATTGAGGAAAATTTTAACTCCTTTGAGCGGCCGAAAGGATATCTAAACCCCCATTTTGTCTGTATGACGCAGTATGATGAAAGCCTGGATGTACCATTGCTCTTCCCACCGGAAGCCAAGTTAAAAAACATTCTGGCCGAGGTTTTGGCAGATCACGGTCTGAAAGAATTACGGATTGCAGAGACTGAAAAATATGCCCATGTGACTTTCTTTTTTAACGGCGGAGTGGAACAGCCCTATTCCCTTGAGGATCGCGTATTGATTCCTTCACCGAAGGTTGCCACGTATGATCTGCAGCCGGAGATGAGCGCCAATCAGGTGACGGAAAATCTGATGACCCAGATTGAGCAGGACAAATATGATGCGATCATTGTTAACTTTGCCAACTGCGATATGGTCGGTCATACTGGGATTATGGAGGCGGCAATGAAGGCCGTTGAAACGGTCGATCGTTGTCTGTCCCGGATCCTCCCGGCGATTTTGGCCAAGGGCGGAGCAGTAATTATCACCGCGGATCATGGTAATGCCGAGCAGATGATCGACTACCAGACCGGTGAGCCCTATACGGCTCATACCACATTCCCGGTTCCGGTCATCGTAGCCGGAGTTAAGCCGCCCTATAAGGTTCGGGATGGAATTTTGGCCGATTTGGCTCCGACGATCCTTGAGATGCTTTCGATTGCCAAACCTCCGGAAATGACCGGAACTTCGTTGATTGAGCGGACTAATGGAAAATAGAATGAGGGGGGTTTTCAATGACCACGATTGTTGATGTCTATGGCCGCGAGATTTTGGACTCGCGCGGCAATCCCACGGTGGAAGTGGAAGTGGAGTTGGCCGACGGCAGTGTCGGAAGAGCCGCTGTACCTTCGGGAGCTTCCACAGGTGCTTTCGAGGCAGTGGAACTTCGCGACGGCGATAAACACCGTTATTTGGGCAAAGGAGTCCAGAAGGCGGTTGATAACGTCAATGATGAGATCGCCGGTGAAGTAGTGGGGCTCGACGCCCTCGACCAGGTGACTGTGGATAAGGTTATGATGGAACTGGATGGTACACCCAACAAAGCCAAGTTGGGGGCTAACGCCATTCTTGGAGTATCCCTGGCAGTAGCCAAAGCCGCCGCTTCCAGCATGGGTTTACCGCTCTATCGATATTTAGGTGGTGTTAACGCCAAAGAGTTGCCGGTACCGATGATGAATATCCTAAACGGCGGAAAACATGCGGATAATAGCGTTGATTTACAGGAGTTTATGATCATGCCGGTAGGGGCGGAGAGTTTTAAGGAATGTCTTCGTTGGGGCGCCGAGGTTTTTCATGCACTCAAGAAAGTCTTAAAAGAGAAAGATTATGGAACGGCAGTTGGGGATGAAGGCGGGTACGCCCCCAATCTAAAAAGTAATGAAGAGGCCTTGGAAATGATCATGGCCGCAATTGAGACCGCCGGTTTTAAACCGGGACAGGAGATCAAGATCGCCATGGATCCCGCATCTACGGAGCTCTGGGATTCCGCCAAAGAAAAAGGAGAAGACGGAAAGTATTATTTCTGGAAGTCAAAAATGATGAAAACTTCCGCAGAGATGGTTGATTTCTATGCCAAACTGGTCGAGAATTACCCGATCATCTCTATTGAAGACGGAATGGCCGAAGAGGACTGGGATGGTTGGAAACAACTGACCGAGCGCTTGGGTGATAGGGTTCAACTGGTCGGTGACGATCTCTTCGTAACCAATACCGAACGGCTGAGTAAGGGGATTCAAAAAGGTGTGGCCAACTCGATTCTCATTAAAGTGAATCAGATCGGCACCTTGACTGAGACCCTCGATGCAATCGAAATGGCTAAACGGGCGGGTTATACCGCGATTGTCTCCCACCGTTCCGGTGAGACAGAAGATACTACCATCAGCGATATTGTGGTAGCTACCAATGCCGGCCAGATCAAAACCGGCGCCCCCTCCCGTACAGACCGGGTTGCCAAGTATAATCAATTGCTGCGTATCGAGGATCTCTTGGCGGACGAGGCGATCTTCGCAGGTCAAAAGGCTTTCTATAATATCGCCCGTTAAGCGGTGGTCCTTCCCTGAAAGCGGTGAAGTCACTCCGGCGGCAAGGATATTGCTTCCGGAGTGATTCATGAGTTGAGATCCGCTGTTTTGGCCGGGAAAAATAAAAAAGGTCCGGACGAATCGTTCATTAACACTTGCACTTCCTGTCCGCTTTATGCTACAATATTTAAGTTAACGATTTGCGAAGATTCTGGTTTTTCGAAAACCGTGAATTATGGGTGGGAGGTGTTATTTTGAAATTAGTTCTTCAGATACTTTTACTGATCATCTCGGTCGCCCTGGTGACCATCATCATTATTCAACCGAGTAAAGGTGAAGGTCTGGGAGCCATCGGCTCAGGCGGTCAGGTTTTCTTCGCCAAGAATAAGGGGCTCGAAAAGTTGTTGGACAAAGCCACAACTTGGCTGGCGGTGGTTTTCGGATTACTTCTGATGCTGGTGGAGTTATACGACAAGATTTTTTAGGGCGCAAGCCCTTTTTTTTTACGAAAACCATTGCAAATTCCACCGTCTTCTAGCGCCTGGTTAAAGGATAATTCATCCATCGATTTCATCAATTGATGCGGTTGAATCGGAAACTTGACGTTGAAGGAAATCGGCCGGGTTTGTCGAATTTAAATAATAGGCCGTATAAGGGGGAGGTTCTTTTTCATGTTTTTGTACAATATTAAAACCCGATTGCTAATTTGTTTTGTTTTTATATTGGCAGTCTTTGCTATGGTGCAGATTTTACTTTTAGGTTCCGGACCGATTTTGCACTTCATTATTGCGGGAATTTTTATCGCCATCTTTTGGGTGGCAGGCAATCATCTCTTTGAACTTTGGGTCACCAACCCGATCCGTCAGATGATCGTCTTTACCCAGCAGGTGTCAAAGAAGGATTTGAGCCAGAAATTGTCTTTGAAGACCAAGGATGAATACCTCTTGATCCTCGAGGAGTCCTTAAATGAAATGTTACATAATCTCCAAGTCATCCTCGAGGAGAACCTTGAAGCTTCCGAACAACTGGCCCTGGCCGCATCGGAGATGTCTTCCATGGCGGAACAGGCCAATTGTGCTACGGAAGAGATTACCAGCACCATGGGTCAAATGTCCAAGGTGACTCAGGAACAATTCGAAAATGTAAATGTATCGGTGTCGGCTTCTCAACAGATGTCGGAAACCGCGCAACAAGTCGCAACCGAGGCGCAAAAGGCGGCCAGTTTCTCATCACAAGCC
>DASVMB010000144.1:0-6145 GCA_036384575.1 Bacillota bacterium | reverse complement strand
GATGAGGTAAAACACAGACCACGGTATCTGGTTGCCGAGAGTTTTAAAATCCGCCGCATGGACGCTGCGACCCGGAGGGGGCGAAGTTGTTACTCCCGCCCTCTATTTACGATACCAGGAACTGTAACCCATCGTGAGATTCCCCGTTTTGAATCTCACGAATCCCAAGGTCGATTCGGAGTTTCCGAACGATGGCGGGAGGAGGACCCGTTATCATGAAACATCATCTTCCTTTGAAGAGAGCCATCCTGGTTTGCCTGTTGGGAATCATTCCAGGTTTGAGTGTGTCTGCCACAGCGCAGTCCCTTCCGGAGCTTACCAACGGCGGTTTTGAACAATTCGACTCCGCCCGCAGAACCATCGGCTGGATGGGTGACTCCTGGGGTTCCGGGTCCAAGTTCGGCATCACCCGCACCAAGTCTCACCGCGGGCAATACGCCGCATTCATAGAGTCCAAATCCCCGAATGACGCGCGTTTCATTCAAACCATACCGGTCTCTCCGGAAACAATCTACCGTTTTTCCGGTTGGATTGCCACCTTCGGCGTGCCGGCAGGCAGATTCGGAGCCAATTTATGTGTAATGGAAACGGGTGGTTATGCACATTCCCGGGGGATTAACGGTCAAAGTAACTGGCAACCGGTAGACTTGATTTTTCGGACCGGGCCCTATCAAAATCAGGTGACCCTGGGAATCCGGCTGGGTTTTTACGGAGAAACCCTTTCGGGAACCGCTTACTTTGACGATTTGGAATTAACGAGACTGACCGATTCGGAGATTGCATACCAGACTCTTGGCTCTACCATGCCCTATCAGCCAGCACAGTCTTTAATCCACCCCGGATTGGCCGATCCCGTCCCAGAGAATGGAGAAATGCCAATCATTTCACGGATCATCGGGTTATTTGATTATTCAGCGGCAATCATCCTGTTTTACCTGATATTTCTAGGCGGACTGATCCTGAAGCGCCATGAGTTAAACGGGTTGGTGATGGGACAACCTCATAGCGGTCTCCTGTCGCCTCAACAAGTACATAACCGCTTGAACCTCTGGTTCGGAGTAGCCGCCGTTTTGGCTCTCGGCGTCCGGATCCCACTCTTCGGTGCGGCCCCGGTGCCCCATGATTTTGCGGCTTTTGAGTATTGGGCAATGCGTATGGCGGATTTGGGCCCGGCCCGTTTTTACTCTCCAGACATTTTTTGTGATTATCCGCCGTTTCCCTTGTATCTTTTAGGACTCTGCGGTTGGTTCATCAAAATCCTGGGCGGTACCGGAAATCACCTGTTGTCGAGTGTATTAATCAAACTTCCTTCCTACCTGTCCGACCTAGCCACGGCCTGGCTCATCTTCAGTCTGCTAAGGAAGAAACGTCCGGCCTTCTCATTCTGCCTGGCATTGCTTTACTTGTTTTTACCGCCGGTGATCTATAATTCCGCCTATTGGGGGCAGGTGGATTCCTATTATGCTTTTTTGATGCTCGCCGCCTTCTGTCTCCTGATCAAAAAAAAACCGGAAGCGGCTACGGTTTTAGTGGCCGCCTCTTTTTTGACTAAGGCCCAGACCATCGCTTTCCTGCCGCTGTTCCTGCTTTACCTGCTGCTCCATTTCGGGTGGCGTACCACCCTGAGAGCGGCTCTGGCGGGATTGGCAGCCGGGATCCTGATTTTGCTGCCGGTAAGTCAAGGCCACCCCGTGACCTGGGCCGTCAGCCATTATCTGGCGCAGGCCGGTCTTTACCCGTATGCCTCCATGAACGCCGCCAATCTCTGGGTGCTGTGCAGTGCAAATTTTGTGAACGACGCCACCCAAGTACTCCCGGGAGTCAGCTACCGGCTTCTGGGGATTCTGCTTTTCCTGGTTGGCGCCGGATGGAGCTGCTACTATTATTACCGCAAACCCAACCCGGCCAGTTTAGCGGCAGGTTTCGCCATCAGTGCTCTGGCACTCTTTCTCTTTTTCCCCAGGATGCATGAGCGTTACCTCTTTCCGGCGCTGGCTTTTCTGCTGTTAATGGTCGGGTACTATCGGGATAAAAAGATCTACCTGGTCACGTTGATTGTCAGTCTGAGTTATTTCTTTAACATGCATGCGGTGGTCTTGAAGGACTATCTTCGGACCCTTGCGGAACCAAGTTTCAGTCGGATCATGTATATCCTGGCCTTGGTTAATTTGCTGAGCTTCATGGCACTCGTTCTCTATCTCGGAGTGCACCTCGGAAAAGGCACCCGCCCCTTCAAAGAGTTCTTGCACCGGTATGCTGTAGCGCTTCGCTCCGGAATCCTAGCCCAGCGCGCACGCGGCAAAATTGAACAGCGCCCGTTTCACCTCACCAAACGGGACTACGTATTGATGGGAATCCTGATACTTATCTATGCCCTTTTCCTCTTTCACCGCCTAGGTTCCTGGTCTACACCGCGGACGGGTTATCCCCTAAAACAAGGGGAACTTCTTGAGATCACACTGGCAGGTAAAGCAAACCTTAGTGAAGTCTCCTGGTACAGCGCAACCGGAGCCGGACGCTTGAGGATCGAAGCCGAGAACGGATCCGGTTGGAGCGAGTTGGCCGTAATCTCCTGCGACGGGGTGAACGATTTTTATAAGTTGAGGGAATTAAAAGTCGCGACTCTGTCCGTTAGCAAATTACGTCTGGTTCCACTACAGTCCGGATGGCGCCTGAACGAACTGGCCTTTTTTGATCCTGAGCACCGGATGATCCCGGTGGCCACCGTCCAACCCGGTCCCGATAAGCACCCTATTACCGCAGCCCGTCACCCGCTCTGGGATGAACCGGAACGAATGGTAGAACGCTATTCCTACTACAATAGCACTTATTTCGATGAGATTTACCATGGCCGTACCGCATGGGAGTTTATCACCGGCAGTCCGGTATATGAAACCACCCACCCACCCTTCGGTAAGGACTGGTTAAGCCTGGGTATTCTGCTTTTCGGGATGAACCCCTTCGGTATGCGATTTATGCATGTTATATCCGGATTAGGCCTAATTATTATGCTTTTCTTCCTCGGCCGCGAACTTCTTGCCACCCGCTTTGGAGCATATTGCACCATGCTCCTGGGAATGCTCGATTTCATGCCGTTCGTCCAAAGCCGCTACGCCACCATTGACAGCACCTCGGTGCTCTTTATCGGTCTCATGTTCCTGTTCACCTTCAAATACTGTCGCGAGCAAGAAGCCCAACCGGGGTTTCGGAACTCTTTGGCAACGTTTGTCTTGATCATGTTCTGTTTTGCCTTGGCCGCAGCCACCAAATGGACCGGTGTTTACGGACTCTCCGGTATCGCTGCCTGCATCCTGATGGTATTAATCCGTCAGTACCGATCCTACCGGCAGGAACGTGCCAAGCTTAATTTCGACGAAGAATTGGCGCCCGCGCGCGCGGCCCTTTCCAAGGATTTTTGGCGGAATCGCTTTGGGGCTACAGTTTTGGGAGGAATATTGGCATTTGTAATGATTGTGCCGGCAGTCTACTATCTATCTTATATTCCATTCCTAAAATGCAAGGGAATAGCCTCGCCCTTCTCGGTAGATGGGGTGAGAACCGTTCTGCAAAACCAAAAGGATATGTACGATTACCATTCCAAACTGACTGCTCCCTATGCCTTTGAGTCGGACTGGTGGAGCTGGCCGTTTGATTTCAAGCCCAACTGGATCTATCCCAATTATCCCGTGGCGGTCCGACCGGGGTACAAAGTCTCCATTGTCAGCATGGGGAACCCGCTCATTTGGTTGCTCGGCCTCATTGCTTTGGTGGTTTTGGTATACCAGTTATTGACGTTACGGAAGTTCTCCCGATTCCACCTGGCGGTCATCGCGTTTCTCTCGGTCTATCTTCCTTGGATCTTGGTGACCCGGGCGGCTGTAATCTATCATTTCTTTCCCTGTCTGCCATTGTACCTGACCTTTACCGCGCTGCTCTTAGAACCTCTTTGGAGGTTGGGAAAACCCGGACGCCGGGTAATTTATACGCTGTTTGGATGTTCCCTTGGCTTGCTGCTCCTCTTTTATCCTGTACTTATCGGGGTTGAGGTACGGCAGTCCTTTGTGGATGGCTTTTTACGATGGTTTCCGCGGGACTGGGTCTTTTAATCAGGCTCTCTGAAATTAATGAGGAGGAGTACAGATATGTCTGATCCCGTAATTTATTCAATTATCGTTCCGGTATACAACGAAGAAGACGTAGTGACCGAGACATATCACCGTCTGAAGCTCGTCCTGGAAAGAGTTGATGAACCCTATGAAATGATCTTTGTAGACGACGGCAGCCATGACCGAACCGCCCTCTTATTAAAGAGGCTGGCTGTAGAGGATCCGGGGCTGCGGCTGATCGAATTTTCCCGTAACTTCGGCCACCAGCTGGCGATCACCGCCGGAATGGATTTTGCCTCAGGCCGCGCATTGGTGGTGATCGACGGCGATCTACAGGACCCGCCGGAAGTTATCCCAAGGCTTATCGCAGGGTGGAAGGCTGGTTACGATGTGGTTTACGCGCAGCGCAGAGAGAGGCAGGGCGAGAACTGGTTTAAAAAATTCAGTGCCCGCTGTTTCTACCGTCTGCTGCGAAGAATGACGGACGTGGCAATTCCGGTAGACACCGGTGATTTCCGGTTGATTGATGCCCGGGTCAACCGGGAACTTCAAACGATCCGCGAGCGCAACCGTTACATCCGCGGACTTATCAGCTGGCTCGGATTTAGGCAAATCGGGATTGTTTATATCCGTGACGAGCGTCATCAAGGGAAAACCAAATTTTCTTTGGGCAAAATGATTCATTTTGCACTGGATGCAATAACTTCCTTTTCCGATAAACCGTTAAGAATCGCTTCCTATATGGGGTTCTTTCTTTCCGGCGCGAGTTTCGTCTATTTGATGGTCGTACTCTACCAGAAAATATTCACCAATAGTACCGTACCCGGTTGGGCGTCGATTCTCGCGGTCAATCTTTTCTTCAACGGCATCATCCTGATGATCCTGGGGATTATCGGCGAATACATCTCAAGAATTTATGACGAGGCTAAAGGCCGTCCCCTATATGTAATCAGGGGTCTAACCAATCTTCCGAACCGGCAGGATATAAAAAAAGATGGCGGTGATTATCGCTAACCACCCGCCATCTCTCGGGTCTCTCTGAAGTTCAGCTCTTCCCGGTACTCGAATTAACCTGAATCCGATTCGTCCAGTTCCCGTGGAGTTTCGGAAATCCCCACCGCACCATACGAACGGAATTGAAGAAACCTTATTTAATCAGGAAGGTTGCGCCGAAGATCCATCTTTCCATGTCGACCAGGCCGAAGTTGATCTTCGTCTGGCTGCCTACCTGGAGTTTCGTGCCGAGATTTAAAGCATGGGAATCCGCCTCCAGGTAAAGCTCGACCGAACGCAGACTCCCCCGGGAGCTACCGGTATTAAAGGTTTTGCTCAGTCCGCCGAAAACACCGTCGAAACCGCCGCCCCCTACTCCGATATAACCTTTGATGCCCACATCCGAAAAGGTTTTGCCCACCGTGAGGTATGGGGATAGTTCCTCATCCTTTCCGATGTCCTCGATTCCAAGGGTCAGACTCGGAGTGTCCTTATCCTCGCGTAATAAGCGGAATTTGCCCCGGAAGGTAATCCGGGTGTTGTCCGGATAATTGAATACCGCCACCCCGGCCTCGAGATCCGGGACCAGACCGTAATCGAAATTGAAATAACTCAGACTATCTTGAGCGAAGTTTACCCCGATCCCCAATGATCCCTGAGAGAGGGTGGCGGGAGTAGGCGTATACATCTGGTCAGTCTCCCCCAAAGTCCCATAACCGAAAGCCGCGGAGGCCAGACCAAAAATCATTACCCCGGTGAGTAGCAATCCGATTCCCCATTTGAGTCTCATTCATAACCACCTCATTTTGATATTGTAAAAAACGTTGAACCCCAGTGTTTTCCGGGCGAGCCAGTAAGAAAGCCTTCCTGATACCGGTTTCTAAGCACATCAGGTTCTACTAGTCTAACCGTATCCCTTTTGGAAAATACCGGGGTATTGTCAAAGATGAGGTGATAAAGGATATTGGTGGCGCGGTTGGAAGAAGAAATCAGGTTAAGCGGAAGGGGTTATAATCCGCGTCATAATCGTAATGATCTTCGGCCTC
>DASVMB010000143.1:0-3967 GCA_036384575.1 Bacillota bacterium | reverse complement strand
GACGTCGGTATCGGCCGCCTTGATCCCGAAGACCTTCTCGGCGTCCTCCTCGTTGGCGATGCACAGATTGACGTAGGGCATCAATTCCCCCATGACCTTGCCGGCTTTCTCGGTGGACCAGAGGTTTTTCCGGTAATTCAGATCGCAGCTGACAGTGACTCCCAAATCCCGTGCCGCCTTGCAGGCTGCGAGGGCGATGGCCGCCACATTGTCTCCCAGAGCGGGGGTGATGCCGGTGAAATGGAACCAGCGGGCGCCCTTCAAGATCTTGGGCCAATCGAAATCCTCCGGCTTTGCCTGGGAGATGGAAGAATACTTCCGGTCGTAAACCACTTTGGAAGGGCGTTGCGAGGCGCCTTTCTCCGCGAAGTAAATCCCCAGCCGTTCGCCGCCCCGCGCGATGAACCCGGCATCCACGCCGTAGCGGCGCAGCTCATTCACGGCCGCCTGGCCGATGGGGTTGTCCGGCACTTTGGTCACGAATGCGGCATCCATTCCGTAATTGGCCAGCGAAACACTGACATTGGCCTCGCCGCCGCCGTAGACCGCGTCGAACGAATCGGTCTGGACAAAACGCAAATATCCCGGGGGTGAGAGCCTGAGCATGATCTCTCCGAAACAAACAACACTTGCCATGATTCCGATTCCTCCTAGGCCCGCGCGGCCTGAATTTTTTCAATGAACTGTTTGGCAATGGCGGTGATCGAGGCGTAATCGCCCTTCTTGGCACCGGCGATCAAGCTGCCGCCGACTCCCACGGCCACAGCCCCGGCCTTGATCCATTCCTCCACATTCTCCAGACTGACGCCGCCGGTGGGCATCATCGGGGCATAGGGAATGGGCCCCTTGATTGCCTTGATGATCTTCGGCCCAAACAGTTCGCCCGGGAAGATCTTGACGACATCCGCCCCGGCCTCCATGCATTCCACGACTTCCTTGATGGTCATCGCCCCGGGCATGCAGGCGATCTGATAACGGTTGCAAAGCTTGACCAGATCCCAGTTGAGGCAGGGACTGACCACATATTGCGCCCCGGCCAAAATGGCGGTGCGGGCGGTCTCCGGATCGAGCACGGTTCCGGCGCCGATGATGATCTTTCCGGAGGCGGAATATTTCCGGACCAGACTCCCAATCACATCCGCGGCTCCCGGAACGGTAAAGGTGATCTCAATCGCCGCCACTCCGCCCTCGATACAGGCTTCGGTGATTTTAGCCGCCTGTTCCGAGCTTTCGGCCCGGACCACAGCCACCAGGCCCGATTGTTTGATCCGGGCCAAAATTGCTTCTTTTGACATGATGATTCATCCTTTCTAATTCTATGAGTCTTCGGAGCCCAACCCCCAACCCCTCTCTTGCTCTCCCCCTTCGCGTCTATTTCACTGGCTTGAACCAGCTTTTCCCCTCTTTCCCGCTTGTCGGGAGAGAGGAGGACTAAGGGGGTGAGTCGCCTCATGCCTAAAACCCAACTATCACCTTGCACTCGGGGCTAGGGTTAGGGCCGGGCCTTACGGCCCTTACCCTAGAGGTTTGGGCCTTGAGATCAGATGCACGATATTCCCTTCCGGATCACGGAAGAAGAAGGTCTTTACTCCGCTTGAGGAAACAGCCGCGTCGGTGACTACGACGACCTGCTCCTTTTTCAACTGGGCTACCAGCGGTTCGAAATCGGTGTCCGTCACCTTAAGAGCCAAATGTCGCAGGCCGCCGGTTTTCAAGCCCCCGGCCGGAGCCGCTTCCTCTTCTTTGATCAGTTCCAGCATGGACCCGTCCGGGGCCATGATGAAATATGTCCCCTTACCATTGTCATAGACGGTCCGGAAGCCGAAAAGTCTGTTGTACCAGTCTCTTAAGGCTGCGGTGTCTTTGGCCAGCACCCCTACATGTTCGATGCCTTGAATCATTTTTTCGCCTCCTGAAATCATCGTGAATTATGAAATCGGTTCCGATATACGATATGGAACCGCCTTGCTACTCCGGATCCGCCTTCGAGCCGTCGGGTTTTTTTAAAAGATTTCCTTTAACCAGTTCAATATGGTCTTTAATCAGCTCGATCAGGGGCTCAAGTTCTCTTTTTTCCAGCAATTCAATCATCCTTTGGTGCTCGATCAAGGTGGCCTCAATCCGTTTATCCGGTCGGAGGTAACATTCGATCATGACCTGAGAGTGAACATGTAAGCTCCGGTAAATCGCAGTAAGTTTATTATTCCGGGCGATATCAATAAAGTTCTCATGAAAGCGGCGATCCTGATCCAGAAACTTCGAGTAGTCGGCCTCCCGTTCCATTTCAGCAGCTAAGTCCCTGAGAGAGGATATCTCTTCTCCGGTCACAAATTTCACTGCCTGTTCGGCGGCATATACCTCTAAAACCCTGCGAAGGTCAAAGGTTTCTTGAATCATCTCCGGCGTAAGATTGATCACGCTGGTTTTCTTCCGTTCCTTGATCTCCACCAGCCCTTCAAAGGCCAACCTTTTAAGGGCATAGGTCACCGGGGTTCTGCTGGTATTGAAAGTCTTGGCCAAGGCATCCAGATTCAGCTTTTCCCCGGGCTGAATCTTTCGCTCCAGAATGGCCTGACGCAACATTTGATATACTTTCTCCGTCAAGCTGCTATTGGGAATGGATGACAACATATCATAAAGAGGTCCCGTCATATGAATCATCCTTTACCGGTTCATTGTCATGGCTAAGGTGAGGATAAAATGTAAAGTGTAAAGTGTAACATTTCACAGATGATAAAAATATTCGCTGCTTCAAAATTTATTCCTGCAATGGAAGAATTTTTCCGGGATTTAATTCTCTATCCCCTTATCCCCCGTAATAATCCATAATTCCCTGGAAAATGCCACGGGCAGCGTCGGCCCGGAACTCCGGGGTACGGATGATATTCTCCTCTTCAAAGTTGGAGAGATATCCCACTTCCACTAGAACCCCGGGCATCTCACTCTCCCGAATGACGATAAAACTCTCTTGCATCACTTTAACAGGTTTCAATCCGGTAGTCTGACCCATTCGTCGCAAGATATCCTCAGCCAGGCTTTGGGCCGCGGTGCGGTTTCGGTAACGATAAACCTCCATGCCGCGTGCATTTAAGTCTGGTTGGTTGTTGGTATGTACGCTGATGAATAGATCGGCCCGGACAAAATTGGCCAAAAAGGATCGCTCATACAGGCTGACAAAGTAATCTCCGGTCCGGGTCAACACGACTTTGGCTCCGGCCGCCTCAAGCAGATCCTTGAGGCGCATGACGATCTCCAGATTGTTATCCTTCTCCCGGGTGCCCTGCCGGCCGCACGCCCCATTGTCATCACCGCCATGTCCGGCATCAAGAACAATGGTCTTGCCTACAAGGGGCGAATGATGAAACTGTATCACCAGCGTCTTTCGGTCCGTAGAAAACTCGGGACGGTAGGAGACAAACTGTCCTACGCTGACCCCAATCCCTGCAGGCACTGAATGCTGGTCAACCCAATGAATGGCGGTGATCAGTGCGTTTTGAACGGCTGGAAGCTCTACCCCCGGAGCAGGCTTGAGATTTTCCAGATCCAACCGCAGCTCCTCCGGAGTGTTATTCGTTTGATAAAGGCGGGCCGCAATCGACCCACTGGCTGTCAATGTCAGCTTCCCCCCGGAGCCGGTCTCTTCCCATTTTATTCCGGTCAGCCTTTGGGTTGCGCTAATCTCGATTCGGTTGGGACTTTCGGGAACCCGGATGACATGACAATCGATATCCTTTACGAAAACAATCTCCAACCGGACAGTGGTTGGATTCAGTTGTCGCGCGACAATGCTCCGGATCCAGCGATTGTCTCCCGGTACGGATCCGATTTCCGGTGTCAAAGTGGCACCTTCCAGGTCAAGAATGAGATGGTGTTGCGCCGTGGCTGGTTGAATCCGGTATATAGCCGGAAAACTGGTCTCTACAGCCACCTTTGTCTCCCCATATTCTTGAACCAAACCCACTTGATT
>DASVMB010000142.1:0-13818 GCA_036384575.1 Bacillota bacterium | reverse complement strand
ATAGCGAGCCACAAAAATGATATCCCAGGCGGAGTCATTAGGAAAGACAATCTGACGGACCGCCTCACGTAACCGGCGTTTGACCCGATTACGACAGACTGCTGAACCAAGTTTCTTCCCGACACAGAAACCAAACCGGTTACAGTTAAAAGAATTATGAAGAAAATAGACCACCAAATACTTTCCGTGAATTGAGTGGCCATTTTCAAAAACTAATTGGAATTCTGAGTTTTTTTTGAGTGTTTCCAATTGATTCAAGGTTTCGGCGGTTCCACGATGGAGCGTTTATGAGGCGCAAGTCTGTAAAGCATCTTTCGGGTCGAACGTTATCGACCTTTTCCCAGGCTTGCGCTTCATCATTACGCCGATAAAACCTTACGACCCTTCGCCCTTCTACGGTTTAGAACAGCACGACCGTTCTTTGTGGCCATACGAACCAAAAAGCCGTGATCCTTTTTGTATTTACGACGATTGGGCTGATAAGTCATTTTCATGGGTATCACCTACCTTAAGCCTTTTTAAACTTTATAAAGCCAATAATTCTTATTACGGGTTAACGGGATAAACTTGGGCTATAAAAAATTTACTTTAGTTTTCCACAAACGGAAGCCGCCAATTCACAAAGCAAAAATAATCGATTTAATTATAATAATCAAGTCATGCGGTGTCAATAGTTTCTATGAATATTCACATTTTGCACAACAAACCCGGCCGGACTGTGGATATCGTGGCAAAACCAATATTCATCTAAATATAGACCTTTGCATCGAATGGTTTTGAAGTCCAAAATTTTAATTATTACTAAAACAGCTTAATTAGGCGAGGAGAGCTCTCTATCGTTATCGCCCTTCCAATTTTTTGGGGAATTAGAAATTGCCAACGGGAAGATCTTTTGTTATGATAGTAACGTTCGAAAAAATCCATCCACAGGTTGTTGATAATTTTGTGGATAACTAAATATCTGTGGATATATAAAAATGTTGTTGTCGGGGGCTTTATTTTTTTTCCCTTTTTTGGGGTTTTGGCCTTTCAAACTTCATTGATTCCTGTTTTATAAACAGCTTTTCCACTGGTTGTGGATAAATTAGGTTTAGATGAGATCTTTACTTTCATTTTTTTCAGCGTATTTCTTTTCATAAAAAGAGCTATTTGGTTTTCTAATTCACAGATTAAGCTTGGGGAGTGTATTTTTCTAATGAATAACTTGGAGTCGATATGGGAAAAGACGCTGGAGTCAATCTCCCCCCATTTGAGCAAACCGAGTTTTGAAACCTGGCTTAAACCTACCAAAGCGATATCTTTGGAAGGCAATATAATGGTGATTGAAGTTCCAAATGACTTTGCCAGAGACTGGTTGGAATCGCGTTATGCTCCGCTTTTATCCTCTACATTAAAGGAATTGCTTGAGGACGATGTGGAGTTAAAGTTTGTCACCCATGATCACCAAGAGGGTGAAGCCCAAAAGGTAGCGTCTGTAAATACTCCCTTGCCACAGCCCTTTCAACTGAATCCAAAATACACTTTTGAATCTTTTGTTGTCGGAGAAAGTAACCGTTTCGCCCATGCCGCCTCTTTGGCTGTAGCCGAAGCTCCCGGTAAAGCATACAATCCGCTCTTTATATACGGCGGCGTTGGTCTCGGCAAGACTCATCTGATGCAAGCCATCGGTCAATTTGCACTTAAACATAACAATGATTTTCGTGTGGTTTATGCTTCTTCGGAAAAATTCACCAATGAAATGGTTAATGCCATTCGATTTAACCGTACACCCCAGTTTCGTGATACATACCGTAACGTCGATATATTATTAGTTGACGATATACAATTTTTCGCCGGTAAAGAAGGTACGCAGGAAGAGTTCTTTCACACCTTTAATTCGCTCTATGAATCGGGACGCCAGATCGTTATCTCAAGTGATCGCCCTCCAAAAGAGATACCTACTTTGGAAGATCGACTCCGTTCCCGTTTTGAGTGGGGTTTGATCACCGACATTCAAGCTCCCGATCTGGAAACCAGGATCGCAATTCTTCGTAAAAAGGCAAGTGTTGAAGGATGGCACTTACCGAACGACGTGATCGTCAATATCGCGGATCGGATCAACTCCAATATCCGGGAACTGGAGGGTGCACTGATCCGGATCATCGCTTATGCATCTTTTCATAATAAACAAATTAGTCTGGACCTGGCGAATGAGGTTTTAAAAGATGTAATATCTTCCACATCAAGTAAACGGGTGACGATACCATTAATTCAACAAGCAGTAGCCGAATTCTTTAATATTGAAATTGACGATCTAAAGGCGCAGCGTCGCACGAAAAATATTACATTACCAAGACAAATCGCCATGTATTTAGTCCGCGAACTTACGGATTACTCATTGCCGAAGATTGGCGAGGAATTCGGCGGACGTGATCATACCACAGTAATCCATGCTTACGAAAAAATTCAAGATTTAATCAAAACCGATCCGGAAGTGGATCGAATCATCAAGAATTTAATCCACAAGTTAAGTTGATCTTTTCGTGGATTCACTTGTGAATCGTGTGATTATTTTTTTTCCACAATAGGTTGCATATTGTGAATATGGTGATTTTCTGAATAAACGATGGAATTCTCCACAGAAAATACGGTGTGTTGATATCAATCCTCATCTGCATTTATCGGACTTATCCACATTTCAACCGTGACTAATACTACTGCTACTATTTTTATATTTAATATATATAAAAAGAATAGTAATTATAACCATCCGGGCGTATTCTAAAAAAACAACCGAACCATTGACATCGAATAAAGGGGGAGTATGTAATGAAGATCGTTTGTACCCAAGATGAGCTTTCTCGATTTCTTCAGATTGTATCTAGAGCGATCGCATCCAAGACAACATTACCGATTTTAACCGGTATTTTAATGGAAACGAATGAAAATTCTTTGCGTTGTTTGGCTACGGATCTGGAGATCGCCATCGAAGTCACAGTACCTAATATACAGGTACTTGAGCCGGGTTCGATCGTACTTCCCGGGAAGACTTTTGTGGATATTATCAAACACTTGCCTCCGTATCCAATCGAGATTGAATTCAATGATCGTTCAAAAATGGTATCGATCAATAGTCATCATTCATCATATCAGTTACCCGTGCTGCCTTTGGAAGAATTCCCCACTCTTCCGGAGTTGAAAGACGGCGAAAAAGTCGTTATTAACAATGGTATTTTAAAAGATGGCATCCGTCAGACCATTTATGCCACACTAATCGAAGATCCGCGTCCGTTTTTATCAAGTATCTTGTGGGAGATAAATCATGATAAATTACGTCTGGTCGCAACCGACGTGAACCGGTTGGCAATCCGGGATATGAAGATTCAGAGCGAAACCGAGAAAACTGCCCTGGTTCCGGTTCGTTCGCTCCGCGAAGCGTCCAATATTTTTGGCACCGGGGATCAGGATGACCTCACCGTATATTTAACTGATAAACTTATTTTTATTGAGGGTTTGGGTATCCGGTTCTCTTCACGTTTGGTGGAAGCTCAATTTCCACGGTACGAGCCGGTTATTCCAAAAGAATTTAAGGGATCCTTCACTGTGAAGCGGAACGAGATGATCGAAGCCCTGGAAAGAACCGTTTTGGTCAGCACTTCGTTAAAGATTAATATCAATCAAACCAATTTGATCATTACCGCCCAGGAACCTGATAAAGGCCATTCCAAGGAAGAGGTAGAAATCGATCTCTCGGGAGAACCTATGGAAATTGGGTTTAACGGACGTTTTCTGCTCGACTTTTTGAAAACGGTTGAGAGTGAACGAATCGGCTTTAAATATGTGGAAGAACAAAAACCCGCTTTGCTTCAGGGTGAAAACGAAACAGAATACGAGTACATCGTGATGCCGTTAAAATTAGCTTAAGCTGAAAATGAATCGATAAACAAACTTTCTCCCATCATACTCATTTTCAATTGGATATTCCTTTACCTTGCGACTCACCTGTCTTGTTTCCTCTTTTATGAAGAAAGGGGCGGGTGAGCGCGAAAATTTAATGCCGCATAATTGCGGCTTTAAATTTAAACCCGCTTACTATCATTGAATAAAGTTTTTATATTATCAAAAGGAATACCGATGCAGGAAAGGACCGATCAAAAAGCGAATTAAATTAGCTTGGGTCTATAGGAAAGGTATCGCTATGTTTTTAAATAAATTAAAAGCCGAAAATTTTAGAAATTACTCCTCATTAGATCTTGGGTTTTCACCCGATATCAATATCTTTTTTGGGCGAAACGCCCAAGGTAAAACTAATTTATTGGAGGCTATTTCTCTTTTAGCGTTGGGACGTTCCTTTCGTACAAAAAAAGAGGAAGAGTTGATTCGTTGGGATACGGAACACTGTTATACAGTAGGGGAATTTTTAGGCAGTGAACTGGATACCCGAATTGAAATCGGGATTGGTCGCGGTGAAAAGAAAGTAAAGATCGACGGTAAGCCGGTACGTCGGAATGAGCTTTTAGGAAGGGTGCCGATAGTTTTTTTTGGGCCTGACGATTTACAACTGGTGAAGGGTGGACCGGCAGGCCGAAGAGAATTTATCGATCTCTACCTTGCGCAGATCGAGCCGGAATACCGGTTGATATATTATAATTTTTATAAAGTGTTGCAACAACGCAATCGCTTACTAAAGGAGATCCACCCGGATCGCAACGAACTTGAGGCTTGGAATGAACAATTGATCGATCGCGGTACCCAGGTGATTCTTTACCGGATGCGTCTTGTTGAGCAGATCAAGCCATTCATCAACCAAGCCCACCATCAAATTAGCGCCAGCACGGAAAGTTTAAATATTGAATATTTAACTTTCCGTCGTCGCTTGCAAAGATCCGCTACTTTATCTGATGTGGTGGAGTGGGAGAATTTGATGGATCGAGAGATGATTGAGGGCATATTTCGGAGCGAGATAGAAAGGATGGGCCGGGTTGAAATGGAACGTCATATAACCTTGGTCGGTCCGCAACTGGACGATCTTCGACTCACCCTTGGGTCGGATATTGAACTACGGGATTTTGGATCCCAAGGACAACAACGCACCGCATCGCTGGCGCTCAAATTAGGACTGATCGCCAAGATCAAAGAGAATCGCGGAGAGTTTCCTTTATTGCTGCTCGATGATGTAATGTCTGAATTTGACGACTGCCGTAAACAAGCTTTACTCCAAAACATGGTTGGATCGGTTCAGACGTTTATGACCTCAACCAGCAGAAGAGATTTTCCTATCCCAACAGATCAGGCACGCTTTTTTGAGGTGGAACAAGGGGCGGTAAAGAATGTCCAGTAGTTCGTTCTCTGGAATTATTGAAGCTTTTTTTCAAAGAAACGGCGGTTGGAAGCGAATCAAAGGGGAACTTGCGGTTTACTATTGGCCGCGGATCGCAGGAAAAGGACTGGCATCCAAAGTGGAAGCCAACCGTTATAGGGATGGTATCCTCTATCTGGTTACAGAAAATGCGGCTTTAGCCCATCAGATAACACTGATGAGTCCGGAGATTATCCTCAGGTACCGTAAAGTGTTGGGGCAGGGAATTATTAAATCGATTAAAATCAAGGTAGGTTCCACCAATATCATCACGGTACCTGATCAAGAGAATCCCGATGTGCAGCTTGACCGGGAAACCGAGACCATGATCTCCGCTTGCGGGGAAGAAATCCAAGATCCGCAACTGGCTGAGAAGTTTGTCCATTTCATGCAGAAATCATATATGAATCAATTAGTAAAGGAAGCCACCGGCGGCCGACAATGTAAAAAGTGCGGCATTATTATTGAAAATGGTTTTGATTACTGCCCTTGCTGCGAGCGAGGAAACGAGGGGAGCCAAGAGTCGGCGGGAGCGGGTGAATGAGGTAGAGTCGAGGATTTACAGTCGATTAGGACGGGAGGATTCGGAATGTTTATTCATCTTGGCGGAGATACTTTAATAAGCTCCAAAGATATTATTGCCATTATAAGTGTTGAAAATGTTTCCGATGCGGATTGCCGTAAAGTATTTCTCAAAGGACAAGATCAAAAGGAGATAAAAAGGATCGACTCCGAGAACTGTAAATCAATTATCATCACGGATAAAAAGATTTACCTGTCGCCGATCTCCACGCTTACCTTAAAGAAAAGGGCTGAATTCTTGAATGAAATAGCCCTGAAGTCATAAAATTCGAATTTAAAAATAACAGATTAAGCCTAGTAATTTCAACTTATGATTTGGGAAGGAGTTATAGAATGGATTCGGAGAAGGAGATCGAAAAGGAAAACGGTTCCACTGATTATAATGCCAGCCAAATTCAGGTGTTGGAAGGCTTGGAAGCGGTTAGGCGCAGACCGGGCATGTATATCGGCAGTACTTGCGTCAAAGGACTGCACCATTTAGTATATGAGATCGTTGATAACAGTATAGACGAAGTGATCAACGGTTTTTGCGATCTGATCAATGTTTCGATAAACGCCGACGGATCGGTGACTGTTGAGGATAACGGCCGGGGTATACCCGTAGATATTCATCCCAAAGAAAAGAAATCCGCCTTGGAAGTGGTAATGACCATACTCCACGCCGGCGGTAAGTTCGACAATGAGGGGTATAAAGTATCCGGGGGTTTGCATGGTGTTGGCGCCTCGGTGGTCAATGCCTTATCTGAAGAAACCGAAGTATGGGTGCGTAGTAAGGGGAATGTTTATTATCAACGCTACCATAAGGGTAAACCTGATGAACCGGTAAAAATCATCGGTGAGACTGATGGAACCGGAACCACCACCCGGTTTAAGCCGGATCCGGAGATTTTCGAAACTTGTGAATTCAGTTTTGACTTTCTGACCCACCGTTTGAGAGAGATGGCTTTTCTAAACCGCGGTGTAAAGATAATTCTTAAAGATGAAAAAAGCGGCAAAGAAACAGTATTCCATTACACCGGAGGGATTATCTCCTTTGTCGAGCATTTAAATAAAACGAAAGATCCGATTCACAAGGAGATTATCTATATTTGTAAAAAAGTTGACACCAACGAGATTGAGGTAGCCATTCAGTATAATGACAGTTATGTCGAGACGATTTTTTCCTTCGCCAACAACATCAATACCTATGAAGGCGGGACCCATCTATCAGGATTTCGATCGGCATTGACCCGCACTTTAAACGACTATGCGCGTAAAATCAATCTTATCAAAGAAAATGAGGCATCGCTCAGCGGCGAAGACGTCCGTGAGGGTTTAACAGCTGTAATTAATGTTAAGTTACGCAATCCGCAGTTTGAGGGGCAAACCAAAACCAAACTCGGCAACAGTGAGATGCGGGGGATCGTTGAAACATCGCTAAACGAGGGGTTGGCGGAATTTTTTGAAGAAAATCCGCTGGTTGTCAAGAAGATTCTTGAAAAGTGTCTTTTAGCAGCGAAAGCCCGTGAGGCTGCCCGAAAAGCCAAGGAACTTACCCGACGTAAGAGTGCCCTGGAGGGTAGTTCACTACCGGGAAAATTGGCGGATTGTTCCTTCCGTGAGCCTGAGCTCTCCGAGTTGTATCTGGTAGAGGGCGACTCGGCCGGTGGATCGGCCAAACAAGGAAGAGACCGTCGTTTTCAGGCAATTTTACCTTTACGCGGCAAGATCCTCAATGTAGAAAAGGCCAGCCTCGACAAGGTATTGGCAAATGAAGAGATCAAAGCGATGATTACTGCGATGGGAACCGGTTTCGGTGAGGATTTCGATCTCTCCAAATTACGTTATCATAAAATTATAACAATGACCGATGCCGATGTGGACGGTTCCCATATCCGCACCCTGCTGCTGACCTTTTTTTATCGGTTTATGACGCCTCTGGTCGAAAAAGGACACGTCTATATCGCCCAGCCCCCACTCTATCAGGTCAAGCAGAACAAAAATGAGTATTATTCATATTCGGATCAGGAATTGGAGGAGTTATTAAAAAAGATCGGCCGTCAGAATATCACGGTCCAACGGTATAAAGGTCTGGGTGAAATGAATGCCGAGCAACTCTGGGAGACGACCATGAATCCCGAGCACCGTACGATCCTTCAAGTTACCTTGGAGGATGCCCTCGAGGCGGATCAAACCTTTTCCATGCTGATGGGGGATAAAGTTGAGCCCAGAAAGGAGTTCATCCAGAGCCACGCTTCAGAGGTGCGGAACCTGGATATTTAGTAGCTTTCTACCACCGCTTGCCGGGGATCTTCCTCTTGACAAAGAAATATTAACCTGATATATTGGATATCGAACAAATGTTTGCCATGAGGTGAACCAATATGCGCGAGATCGTCGGCGAGCCGGTTCAGGTGGAAGCCCTTTTTCAACAGGGACGGATTAAACCTGGGTATTTTGCTTGGCAGCGGCGGCTTTATAAGGTTAAAGGGATTACCGGCCATTGGTCGGTGGCGGATGGATTTTTCCGCAACCACCATTTTACGGTGTTGACTGGGGAGCCTAACCTATATGAACTTGCATTTTCTACCCAAAGCCTCCGTTGGGAACTGGTTTGCATCTACCATGAAAGCTGTGAATTTTAAGTTTTCTAGCGGTGCTTCTTATTTCGGTACAACATCTCATCTGCCGCAGCGACTAAACCTTCATAATGGGTGACTTGATCGGGGTAGAATACCGAACCGTAGGCCAGTGATATGGTACCATTGGGAAAACATTCTTCTCCCGGGAAATGGTTTTGTTGTAATCTCTGGGTTACTCCATCGCAAAATTGGTCAACTTCCTTCTGCCCCGCCCGGGGCAGGAAAGCGACAAACTCATCCCCCGAATATCGGACGACCATTCCCGTATTGGGAACGGTCTCCTTCAACAGTCGGCCGACATAGATTAAAAGCACATCCCCTTGAAGATGACCCCAATTATCATTGTAATATTTGAAATAGTTGATATCCATGATAACGAGAGCGAATGGATGTTTGATACGGATCGCCCCCAAGATATTGGCCTTAAGAAAGCGGCGGTTATACAATCCGGTAAGGTCATCCTTGATCAGCAATCGTCCGACTTTTTGCTCGTAACGGAGGGAAATACGATGATTGGTACCCATGATCAACCAGGTGATGATGGCGCATAGCAGAAAAACCCATTGATCGAGCCCGGCGTTGAATGGTGCCTTGAAGTATACTTGAATACTTGCCAACCAAAAGCCTATCAAGGGCAGAATATTGATGGCCCCTATCCCGATCCCGAATTCTTCGGTATAAAAGAGTACCGGCACTAAAAGCAGGAATTTTAGGGGACCGGTGACTCCACCACTGATGGCCACATTAAGGCAGATGAGGAGATTTACCCCGAGCATAATGAGTATATCGCGGGCTCCTGCGCCGGATCGATTCAGGGTACGGCGGTCACGGCGATACTCCAATATCAGTATTGCAGCGGTGAGTAGTAAATTAACCATCCATGACAGACTGTTTTGAGGGGAGAGCCTCCAGGCACAAAATATAAATATGAATACAATTGCTACGGTCCGGATCCGTCTCAAGGAGATTCTTAGTCCGTAAGTTTTTCTAATTCCCAGATATTGGTACATAACGCACCTCCGTGAACGTGGAGTCACGGTCTAAACAAAGATGGGAATAGAAAAACAACTCATTTCGGTAACCCGGCGATCTTGGCGAGGCAGCGAACTCGCTGTAGATCCGTGGCTTTGCGTCTTCGGCTTTCGCCGAATTTGCCATTTTCGTATAAGTTGCTGTTGTTCGCTCAGGTACTCCAGTGGCTTACAGATAAATAAAGGAAAATAATGAATTAAAGTATCATTGGCTAAATGAAGCGTCCAACAGATCGCCAACCGCGTTGCTGATTGAATCTGCGATTATTATCTGAATTATACACCAAATGGCAATTGGGAACAATCTTGAATTGCTTCATAATCTCTTTTATAATTATAGAATCTTGTATATTTTTGTCACCAACAAGGTTTTATGTTTATTTACGAGAGTGTGCGCGCAAGCGCGCTAACTTTCCTTAATGTTTCAATTAGTACCTGCTTGAGGTTGATCGATATCCAAACCCATGTTGGAAAATCCAAGAATGATTTCTAATAAAGCGAGCTTGCATTATTTCGTAGAGATGTGATAATATATTGTGGGTGTGATTCATGAAGCAATTGATGCTATTCTGCCCGGTAGCAGATTCGTTCTTAGAGTATGAATTCAAATGACGGCGAATTCAGATGATGTCTATATCCGGGAAGCTCTGATTGAAGCGTCGAAAGCGGCCGAATTAGGAGAAGTCCCTATCGGCGCGATCATTGTTTATCAAGGAGAGATTATCGCCCGAGCCCATAATTTACGGGAGTCCACCGCTGATCCGACCGCCCATGCGGAGTTGCTGGCCTTAAGGGAAGCGGCCCGGGTTCGACAACATTGGCGTTTGAACACTGCCGTACTCTACACCACTTTAGAGCCTTGTCCAATGTGCGCTGGTGCTATGGTTCTGGCCCGTATCGCCCGAGTGGTATACGGGGCACCGGATCCCAAGGCAGGGGCCGCCGGAACCCTGATGAATATCGTTCAGGATTCCCGGTTGAACCACCGTCTGGAGGTCACTGCCGGAGTACTGGAAAAGGATTGCGCGCTTATCCTAAAAGATTTTTTTAGGGAACGGCGAAAAACATTTGACAATTGTTGAATGATAAAAGATAATAATGAATGGACGGTTTGAGAGCGCCCATCTGGAGAGATGGCTGAGCGGTTGAAGGCGCCCGCCTCGAAAGCGGGTAGGGATTTACGTCCCTCGCGAGTTCGAATCTCGCTCTCTCCGCCATAAGAGCAATTGAAAAGTCAAAATTGCAAAAGGTAAAAAGGTTTTACAATTTTCTCAAATTTACACTTTAGTTTAACCGGAGAGATGGCCGAGCGGTTGAAGGCGCACGCCTGGAGCGCGTGTAGGTGTAACAGCCTCTAGGGTTCGAATCCCTATCTCTCCGCCATTATAGTTTCTAACAGAGGTGGGATAACCGCCTCTTTTTTGTATTACTGGAAAAATTGGCCAAAGATGAATAAAAAATCACCAAAGGGTTCCGGATACATCGAAGTAGATCAATTTTTTGAAAGGGGCGCGATTACCTTTGCTGAAATTAGAAGAGATCGACCTGAAGTTAGGGGATGGTCCGGAGGCTGCAGAGATACTGCAAGGTATTACCCTCGGCTTTGAAACGGGTAAGTTATATGGGATTACCGGTCCGAATGGCGGAGGAAAAACCTCAGTGGCAAAGGTGATCATGGGAATCCACCAACCAAAACGCGGCCGGTTATGGTTTGACGGGAAAGAGATCACCGCTCTTTCCATCGCGGAACGCGCCCGCCTGGGAATCCGCTATGCTTTTCAAAATCCGCCGCGTTTCAAAGGGATCGACATCGCTTGGTTTCTACACTTGGCAGGGCCTAACGCCAATGAACAACAGATCCGATCGATCATGCGCCAAATCGGTCTTTGCCCCGAAGATTACCTCAAACGGATGGCCGATACCGGGCTCTCCGGGGGAGAAATGAAACGACTTGAGATCGCTTCGGTACTTTTAGGTGAAACAAGGGTGGCAGTGCTTGACGAACCTGAGGCCGGCGTTGACCTATGGGGGTTTGAGCAACTGCTGGACCTGGTTATTCGTTCCCACCGGAGATCTCCGGATCGGACCACCATCATCATCTCCCATAGCCAACGTTTCTTGGAGGCTGCCGATGAGATTATCGTAATGGCCGGCGGCCGGGTGCAAGAACGTGGCAGCATGGAACGAATCCGTCCGATGCTTGAAGAAGGTATCCGGTGTCAGTGGCGGAAATCTTGCTTAGAGGGGGATGCGGATGTTACCAATCAATGCAGTTGATAAAGAGTTATTGGCCGAAATTGCTGATCTTCATGCAGTACCCAGCGGGGCTTATAATATCCGGAAAAACGGAACCGCCATCGCCCGGGAATCCACACCGGGAATCGAGATCATCCCTAAAAGCGACAAACCCGGGATTGACATCCGAATCAGCCCTGGAGTGGTTAATCAGTCGGTACATATCCCGGTGATTATTACGGAAGGCGGATTGAACGATCTCGTCTATAACACTTTTGAAGTGGGTGAAGGCGCTGAAGTATTGATCGTCGCAGGGTGCGGTATCCATAACGATTCAAGCAGTAAAAGCCAGCATGACGGCATACATGAGTTTTTTATCCGGAAAGGGGCCAAGATCCGCTATATTGAAAAACACTACGGCGAGGGCGGCGGGACCGGAGAAAGGGTGCTAAATCCTGTAACCATCATCCATTTGGAGGAAGGAGCCAGCGCGGAATTGGAACTGGTTCAGGTGAGAGGGATCCATCATACGGTTCGCAAAACCGAGGCACAGGTCGGTGACAAAGCCCGGCTGTTGATGAATGAAAGATTGCTTACTCATGAGTCCCAACAGGCTACCTCCGAGGTTACGGTAGATCTTCAAGGGATTGGAAGCAGCGGGGAGGTTCTATCGCGCTCTGTAGCCAGGGATCAATCGCGACAAATCTTCCAAGTTCGTCTTATCGGTGAGACTCAGTGCAAGGGGCATGTTGCTTGCGACTCGATCATTATGGACCAAGCGGACATTCGTTCCCAACCGGAACTTTGGGCCAAGAGCGCTGCGGCGGAACTGACTCATGAGGCGGCTATCGGTAGATTGGCGGGGGATCAGATTCTTAAGCTGATGACCTTTGGTATGAGCGAAGCAGAAGCGGTTCAAACTTTACTCCAAGGGTATCTCCGATAGAGTCTTCGATCTTAATGCAGGAAAAGTTAAATGAAATCGTTAAGCGATCAATCTCCTACTGTTCTTTTTCAATACTTCCCCCGTATGGGGGATTTTTTGTCAATTGCATGTAGACAAATGGTGCCGGAAAGAGATATCAACAGCTTTTTCTGAAGATTGCCCTTCCGTTAATGTATACTGTTTTGGTTATATTTCTTCCCTTGAGCATTCTCTCCTGCAGAAGGTTCAACGCGGCGTCACACATGAGCGGAATATCGATATGAAAGGTAGTAAGGGGCGGGGAAAGATACTGCGCGATACTAATATTGTTGATACTAAAAAAAGCTACGCGCTTTGGAATGTCCCAACCTTTTTCGTTAAATGCTTGGAGAACGCCGATAGCCAGTGTGTCGCTGGCTATACAAAATGCAGTAGGCATATTTTCTCCTAACTCCTCTATCGCCTTAATCCCGAGCCGGTAACCCTCGCTGACTGAAAACGTGTCGGTGATGAATAGGTTTTGCTCATTTAACCTATTGTAATACTTGGCACTTTCTCTGAAAGACCATTCTCTTACATCCATGGAAGGCTTTCCTGTCAATATATTAAAATCGGTGCCGCCGATAAAACCTATATTTTTATGCCCCTGTTCGACGAAGTAATCGACGATTTGCGTCACAATAGAATCCAGATTAGGTCTGACAGAGTCAAAACAGCTTTCATCCGGGGAAGTGTCAATAAAAATTCCGTGCCGGGTTATTTTTTTTAAACAATTGATTTCATCCATATCAAACCAGCCGATTGCAATGAAAGCTTTGGAAGTTTTACTTACGGTTTGAATACCCTCTCCCTTGTTATACCTGATCAATCTGATGTTTCGCTCCGGAGACTGCTTTTCAAGTTCCTGCCTGATACTCTTGTAGTAAACATCCTCAAATTCCTCCTGGTTTTTTGGCCAGTACAGCAGGGCAACATTTTCAATTTTCGGGTTGATTGTCTTTTTTTTATAATTCAATTCTGCGGCGGCCCGGAATATTGCTTCTCTTGTTTCTTCGCTTACCGAGATTTTTTCATCATAATTCAATA
>DASVMB010000141.1:0-6733 GCA_036384575.1 Bacillota bacterium | reverse complement strand
AGCACAGTCAACCAGAAAAGCTCTCCAAAGCCGAAGGCGAAATGTACGTTATTTACTAACGGACCGAGGCTCACTGCCAGAGCCGGTTTGATCAAAAATTCCAGGGGGAATTTGAACCAGATTCCGAAGAAAATACAACCGGCCGCCAAAATCACCATAGGTACCGTCATGGTCCAATGAGCCTCGGTGGTCGGTTTCGCCTGCGGGTCCGGCTTGCCAAAGAAAACGGCATGCCCCAGTTTCAGGAATGATGCGGCGGTAAATAACGCACCCAACACGGCAGCAGCAAAAAAAATCCGGTATCCGGCGCCGAGGAGCAGCGTCCCTTCAAAGATCATCTCCTTGGAAACAAACCCGTTGAAAGGCGGTACCCCGGAGATGGAAGCAGCGGCAATCACAAAACAGATTGTAGTCAGCGGTTGAACCTTCCATAAACCACCCAAACGATGTAGATCAGTAGTTCCGGCTTGTTTCTCCACCGAACCGCCGGTTAAGAAGAGACAACTCTTATACATAGCGTGGTTGATCATATGAAAAAGACCGCCCACCACACCAATGGGGATTCCGGTCCCGATACCCAGGATCATATAACCCACCTGACTGATAGCGTGGTAAGAAAGAAGGCGTTTGAAATCCTTCTGAACCAAGGCCATCATCACGGCGAGAATAATCGTTATGGCTCCGATGGACATGACCAAAATCCGCATCCCCATCGTAAGAGTAAAAAAGTCTAAAGCGATTCGGGCCACCAGATAGATGCCAAGCAGTTTTTCCAGGGCCGCCGGAAGTAACGCCATAAACGGTAGCGGCGCATCAATGGCGGCATCGGGGATCCAGGTGTGAAAAGGCATGGCACCGGCCTTGGCCATTGCTCCGATCATCATTAATACAAAGGCCGTTCCGTTTAAACCTACGGTATCCAGATGAATCTCCGACATAACCAGGGTATTGGCCTGGGCGCCGACGATGCCAATCCCCAACATCAGGCAGAGATCGGAGAGACCCACAATCACAAAGGTTTTAAGTGCGGTTTGGTACGCCCGCTCGTTTCCCAAAGAGATGAGCGCAAAAAGCGTGATTAAAAGTCCTTCCCAGAAAAAAAGCATTACCACCAGGTTATTGGCCAAGGCGGCTCCAATGGCCATCGCCTCGGAGATAAAGAAGAAACCATAGAACTGGTTGTTTTTAGGCCGATCGGCCATAAAGCGGATCGAGTAGAGCATCACCAAAAAAGTAAAACCGGCAATAGCGGTAACAATAAACTGACTAAAAGGATACAATCGCAACTGAAAATCGATTCCAAACTCGGCCCAAGGAACGGTGATACTCAGCTCCTGCCCCCAAAGCTTCAATGCCAGGTAAACCAGGAAGGCTGAGGCGATCGAGCCGATAACTCCCCGGAGATAACGGGTCTGGGTCGGAACCGCCAATATAACGGCACCAAGTATCGCCGGGATCAAAATCAACATCCATAATAACGTTTCTTCCATTATAGACTCCCCATCATCTGCCGTAAGGCGATTTGAATGAAATCATTCGGAAAGTGAACCAGAAATCCCCCTATTAGAGACAGTCCGGCAAGTATTGCCACTGCCCAAAGCATCGTGGCGGTGCCTTCCTTAACCTGGGGCATTTTGGGCTCTCCCAAAAAGACCAAGGTAAAGAGGCGTAACAGATACAGCACAGTAAGAAAAGCGCCGATGATAAAGACTCCGGCGATCCACGGGTTACCGCCGACGACCGCTCCGGAGATTACCATATATTTAGGAAAGAAACCGCCGAATGGCGGAATTCCCATTACCGAAAGCGCACAAAGGGCGAAAGATATGGCCGTGACCGGCATTGTTTTGATTAAGCCGCCCATTTTCCGAATGTCTTTGGTATGGGCATTGTGTTCTACGATCCCGGCGCACAAGAAAAGGCCGCCTTTGGATATCCCGTGCATCAGAATGAAAAGTAAGCCGCCGGCTATCGCCAAGGAGTTGCGCATCATCAGGCCCAGGAAGATAAAGGCTAATTGGCTGATGGTCGAATAGGCGATGACCCTCTTGATATCGGTTTCAATCAAAGCGGCGCCGCCGGCAATCAGGGCGCTGGCTGCAATCACAACTGGGAGAATCTGGTTCCAAATCGGTTCCATTCCAATACTGCCCACAAAGATCCGGGCAAAGGCAAAAACTCCGATCTTAACCAGAACAGCGGCGTGGAGTAGCGCAGTCACCGGTGAGGGAGCAACACCCGCATCCGGCAACCAAGTGTGAAACGGCAACGTGGCCGATTTGGAGAAGATTCCGAACATAATCAACAATACTGCCAGATTCGGAGCGATCTGACCATGCATGGCCCGGAGATCGAAAGTGCCGAAATCATTATAGAGAATAATGAAGCCGAGTAACATGGCCAAAGCGCCGAAAACAGTGATCAGGAACGCTTTGTCAGCCCGGAGGATGACCTCCCGCTCCCGGTAAAACCCGATCAACCTCCAGCAGCAGATAGCGGCGATTTCCCAGAAGAGATACAGATAGATAAGGTTTTGTGAGTAAACCAGGCCGACCATGGATCCTAAAAAAACCACAACCATCATGTAATACTCATTCTGATTCGAATCATGTTGAATATAGCCGTAAGAATACAAAATAATGATCATTCCGACGAATGATGCGGCGAGTGCCATGAATACTCCAAGCGCATCCGCTGTAAAAATCAGGTCAAGCCCTAGAGGTAACGGTAGGACGAACGTGGGTGACTGACCGGCCAAAACCGGAGACACAAGGGCGGCGGATGCCATAAAGGAGGCTGCAATAAAGACTAAAGCCATGGCGTTCCGGACTTTTGGCGCATACATACCGATGATGGGCAATAAAAATGCTCCCAATATGGGGACTAAAATCGCAAGCAGAATCATTTGTTCCATTGTTTTCCCTCACTTGGAATTAAGATCAAATTGGAATAAAAGTTAAAAATGTTACTGTATGTAAAATAGTTAAAATGAATTGAAAAAAACACCAAAGCCATGAATTCAAACGGATTCCGGGAATTATACAAACAAAACCCAAATTTATTTTACTCTTCTTTTCCCCTCTGTCAAGGTATTTTTCCTGTGCCATGAATCACCTAAACAGCCATGACTTTGTATATTTCGGCAAATTCAACCGGATTCCCTGCCCAAAAACTATTTTTCCTGCTAAAGGGTAAATTTTTCCAAGGAGATCATTTACAATTCGAAATTAATATTCGGAAGTCGTAAGCAAAAAAATCATGGCACGACGCCCATCTACCCATCCCCATTAAAGTGGAGTTGTAATCACAACTCTTAAGAAAACGGTGTCACCTTTTTCAGGGAACCGGCCGGAATCTCAGGTCGATAGGCTTCCGACCTAAACTAGGTAGGCCCACATCATACGCCCCGCTCCTTGCCTGTTGCCTGTTCCCTATTGCCTCTTGCCTCACGCCTCATGCCTGTTCCCTATTGACCAAAAAAAAGCCTGGCGGCTGGATTGGCCGCCAGGCTGTTAACGGGGATTTCGAAAAAACCGGGTAAAAAGCGTGTGGTTTACGGAAGTTTTCGAATGCTCCCGCCTAAAAAGATCTGCTCCACAACGTCCGCAATATTCCCGCCACGATTCAACCTTAGCGCCGCAGTCCAAACAAAACATAGCATTACCTCCAGAGTATATTTAATTCCAGCCCCTTATCTGGCGCCGGATGCTCAGACAAGGAGAATCTTATGCAACACCCGATCAGTATATGTTCGATTTTACAACTTAGTTACCGAAACGTTCCGACAGAATTTTACCAATCTACTGCCGACGAACGCTTGGTGGTTATAGCCTTACATTCCGGTTCTAAAAACAATTTGTCCGCGCATATGATTTTAGGCAAAGAAAGGTGGACTAGATGCCGGAAAATTCCAAGAAAGACAGGGATAATAGAGTTCCAGCCTGGTTTATCAACGGTACCCTCGGTATCTTCCTTATGGTCCTGGGCATTGTGGGAGTACTTTTCTTTAAGGGGGAACGTTCGGGGTTGCTCTGTTCGAATATTCCACTCCTTGCCAGGTCCCGATTGATCAACCTCGATACCAAGACCAGCCGGTTTATCCTGCAAAATGGCATCCCTTTTTTGGAACGTTCTGTCGGAGAGGACGATCCCTTCACGTTATTCAGCTTCAATTGGACTCAGATTTATTGGCGGCTGGCTGCCAACTTAAAAGACCCGAATCCGCAAGAGATCATCAAAACCCAATTTCCGCTCTTGGCTCTGGTTGCACCGGAACCCCCCGCCCGATTGATAAAAGATGTGACGCTGGCTCAACCGCCGGATCAGACCGAACCGGAACCCGTGGTCAGTTCCTCCGGGGTGGAGACAACGCCGACGAATACGGCTCCCGTCGCTACCCTTCAACCGGCGGTCTTGATCTATCACACCCACACCTCCGAATCTTACCTTCCGGCGAGTGGTAAGGATCATCTTTACCCCCGGGGCGACATCTTCCAGGTGGGGAGTTATTTACAACAGGTTTTGGAGAACCGTTACTCCATTCCCTGTATTCACGCGGAAGAGATCCATGATCAGATCCCCTTTCGCGAATCATACCAGCGCTCCCAGCTCACACTTAAAAAATATCTGAAGGAATACCCCAACCTCCAAGTGGTTCTCGATGTTCACCGGGATGCCACCCCGGGGGTTAAAGCCAGTTGTGTAATCAACGGCAAACAAACCGCCACCATCGGGATTGTGGTGGGAAGCGACAAGATGGGGCTTCCCCACCCCAACTGGCGCAAGAATCACCAGTTCGCGCAGAAACTTGCCGAGGCGATGAATCTATATTATCCGGGTCTAAACAGCCGCGTTTTGATTACGGATGCCCGTTACAATCAACATCTGCATGATCATGCATTGCTTATTGAATTTGGCGATCAACATTCTACTCTGGAAGAGGTTAATCGGGCAGCGGACTTATTCGCAAGCGTATTGGCATTAGTCTTGCATGAAGAGGCGGAGGCAGCAAAGACCGGTTCCGATAAGACGCAGGCTCCTCCGATGACCACCAAATAAGAGGGATGCTTTTAAAATGAGCGGTCGTCACAATTTCCATCCGGGGAGGTATTTACAAGTATTTGCCAACATTTCTTTGAATAATATTTCGGCATCGCCCGGCTTAATTGTTACCAGCGGGTCATTGATAAAAGCCCGAAAAGCCGTCTCCTTATTCTTAGACAGAGCTGCCTTAAGGATAGTTTCTTGATTCCAGACATGCCTAACCACTAAATGATTAATCTCCGGCGGTAACGCCCCGGCCACCACCGGCCGGATTCGGTCCCTGCTAAACAAGGCATTGGTCTCGACCACGGCTTTTAAGGGAAGATCCGCCATCTGACCATGGTTGGGGAGATTAACGTTGGTTATTAAATCGCCCATCCCTAAAAGGGCTTTGATTTGACGGACCCCCTCTTCTCCGGAGACTTTCAAAGGAAGCTGTTCCTCGCCCCGGATCATTCGCTTTCGTTGCAATTCCAATTGTTCCTGGTGTCCGATGCGGTAGTCGACCGGAGTAAGCCGGAATTTCCAAGATTCAACGGTTTCCGGATCCTTTAAATACCATGTCGGCGGCAGGAATTCCGCCAAATGACGATCTCCGGCGGCAGCAATCAACCCGTATCTTTTAAACAAATCGAACTTAACCCGCTGGGCCGATTTAAAGTTATTAGTCCTCCAAGTATCTTCGCCTTCACCTTCGAACCCGCTCTCATAGTACTGCTCCACAAACTTCCGGTATAACGGGAAAAGATCAGTTCCCCGGAAAGAGGCCTGGTCTAACCAGGTAAAATGGTTGATTCCCAGGACATTGATTCGGATCTCATCCCGGGGTATTCCTGCGATACCTAACTCCTCCTTGAGCATTGACGCTAATAACTTCTGAGTTCCAAAAACCTCATGGCAACAACCAAAAGCTTTTATTTCCGGAAATACCTCATAGAGGGTTCGGGTACAAAGGGACATTGGATTGGTATAATTAATTATCCAGGCATCCGGAGCATATTTTTTGATTTTAATTGCGAAATCCTGATAAATCGGGATGGTCCGCAAAGCACGCACCAGGCCGCCGGGACCGACCGTATCCCCTACCGACTGATAAATGCCGTACTTTTCCGGCAAATGGACATCCGAGGTCATTTCCTTGAAAGTACCCGGTTGGATCGAGATCACTACGAAATCCGCGCCGTTCAAGGCCTCCTCCAGTATTTTTACCGTGCGGTACTTCCATTTTCCTTTAACATCGTCTCGGACAGACAATTGATTACCGATAATCTCATTATCATGTGCCGCTTCAAAATCAAGATCGTATAAAAACACCTCTCCCGAGAGGGCTGGTTCCAAAGCCAGGTCGGCCATTAGTCTCCAGGCCCATCCCCGGGAGCCTCCACCGATATATGCAATTTTAACCCCTCTGCCCTGATCGTTAAGATATTGCACTTTAGATCCCCCTCACTTGATTCATCTCAACGCACATCAAAATGAATGCGCCTACGCCATGCAGGTCGTTTTCGCTTCTGGGCCTGGCGATATAATGAGCGTAGTCCCCGATACCCGTGCCGATGCAGATGTCTCCGATAATCAATCCGCCTTTTTCATCAAACTTGAGCCGTTCAATAATTCCTTGATATCCTTTTTGGGCATATTGACTCAGATCGTCCCCCAAATAGCCCAGTCGGATGGCCCTGGCGATTGA
>DASVMB010000140.1:0-7174 GCA_036384575.1 Bacillota bacterium | reverse complement strand
GCCAGCGCCATTACGGTTTCCGTGGGATTGGCTCCTCCGGAAGTAACAAACACACTCGCACCGCAGATATAAAGGTTGGAAATGTCATGACTACGGCCGAATGAGTCTACTACTGAGGTGCGGGGATCCGAGCCCATACGGCTACCGCCCATCAGATGGGCCGAATCGGGTATGACGATACCGGCCTTACCTCCGGCGGCTTCGAGTATCTCACCGGCTTTCCGAACCCCGTGGGCGATTAACCGGTTATCGTTCTCCCCGTAACTGAAAGTCACCTGCGCCCGGTATAGGCCGTATTCGTCCTTTTCTGTACCGAGCGTCACACAGTTGCTCTCAACCGGCAAGACCTCCCCGACCATCGTCACTTGAGCATAATAATTATAGTCCCGCATGATGTGGTAGAGATCCTTACCCCAGATCCCCGCCTTGGAGGCCAAGTTTGCCGCAATCCCCAGGGGACGCGCGCCATGACCATGCAGGGTGTAGCCTCTGACAAAGCCCCGTCCGGGATCGGCCTCATAGAACTCCTGCGAGGTTGCGAGTACAGGGGTGCCTTTATAAAGACGGATCTCCTCGTCAAATTTAGCCAATACGTCGTGACCGCTATGGGTCGTTAAAAACTTTCCCACCAGACCGCTTGTGTTAGCTAGCCCATTGGGAAATTGCGGGCAGGCAGAATTCAAAAGTAGTCTGGGAGTCTCAATACAGAAAGCAGCCAGAATAAAGAGGCGGGCTGTCTGATAAAATTCCTGCCCGTCATGGACAAAGTGGACTCCGGCTACTTTTCCCAGCGGGTTCATTTCGATATGCGTCACCATGCAGTCACTTAAAACTTCGGCCCCGGCCTGGATGGCTTTGGGGATATGCTGGATAAGCGTACTGAATTTGGCATTGGGCATACAGCCTTGATTGCAGAACCCCCGGTTAATACATGGGGGACGGCCGTCAAAGGGGGCGGAGAGTATGGCGAGCGGTGCTACAGTACTCCGGATCCCCAACCGTTCACAACCGCGGCGGAAGATCTCCGAATTAGCGCTGATCGGTTCCCGCGCCGGATAAGGATAGGGTCCGTGAAATTCACCCCAGGGAAATTCTTTCGGCCCGGAGACGGCGATCTCCCGCTCAATCCGGGAATAGTAAGGTTCGAGGTCTTCATAGGCTAGCGGCCAATCTTCGGCTACCCCGTCCCGGGTCCGCACCCGGAAGTCGCTGCCATGAAAGCGTAAAAAAACCCCGGTGAAATGGACGGTTCCACCGCCAACTCCCCGTCCGGAATTGTTATGCCCGAAATTGAGAGGGTCATTCCCGGTACTCAGCCGGGTATCCTGCCAAGCGAGAGATTCCATGGCCAACTCATCACTGGCAAAATCGGTCTGGGGATCCCAGAATGGTCCCGCTTCAATCACCACTACCCGCAACCCGGCCTGGCTAAGGTCATGAGCTAATACGCCACCGGCCGCACCAGCACCGACGATACAAATATCGGCGTCTTTGGGGTATTTCCGGTGATTCAGATCAGCATAGCGGTGATCGGCGTAATGGTCGCAATGATGGATCAGGTTCGGGAGTTGCTCACTCATGTTGTGCCTCCCAAGGATCGATTAAGCCAATTTCAACCCGGACATAGCCTCGGGGGTAAGCGGGTCCGCCGTACCCGATCTCCGACCAAATCGTTGGGTGGGAGTAGTAGGGACGGATCACCAAATCGAGAAGCTTCTGAAAAAACTCCTGTTGTGGCAGATTACCGGCTGTCGCCGCCGGTGCGCTACCAGTTTGAAGAGCTGCCAGGATGCTGAATTGCTGCTCCGGATCGAGCTTGAAGAATTCCCGTCGATAAAGTCCGGTTCCCAGATAGTCAAGGCTACGTAATCCGTTGCGGATCAATTCCGATTCGTGAGGAATACCCGGTTTACGCTGACTCTCGCCGGTCTTCGAGGAGAGTCTGTGATCGGCCCAACTTACGACATAGGTTAAGATCTCCTCGCGGTAGTCATAGGTGAGATGGCCGGCGATGGTTTTAAAGACGGCCGCTTCATCTGTTTGAAAGAATTGCAGTTCGGGGAAGGGACCCAGCCGCCTCATGACGATCTGGCGGGTATGAGGGTCCCATGCTTTCACTTCTGTTAAGACATTAAACCCCGGATAGCGGGTACGGCGTTCTTCCATCATGACCTCCAGTAGATGGCCATCAAGCCCAGTACGCTAATGGCCGTGACCATCAAGGGCAGGATTACCGGCGGGCCGACCAGGAAGTTTTGGATCCGGTAACCATCCACCCGGGTGCCGACGCCCCGGAAATGATAATAAAAACCCACCAGACCACCCAGCAGACCGGCTACCAGAAGCGCTACCACCACCGGACGAAACCGGGTGGTGTTGCCCAGTGCCAGAATAATCAGGCATACTCCCAGCACCGGTGTCGCCAGTACCGGGATCCACATGGCCCAATGGCGGAAGTTTTGACGGTAATGAAATAGCCAGACTTGAATGAAGATCAATAAGAAGGCCAAGGCGGTAAAGAGCAGCAAGACCCGGTCAAGCGGCCATCCGTTCCACAAGGTTAAAACTCCTCCCTCTGTTTACGGTACAAAATCCTTATTAATATGGCCGGAAACCCCTCCTCTTATGTCTCCTCCCCGGCGCGGGGAGGAGATAACCACCATTCTCCGTGGTTTGGTGTGTTCCGTTGTGAATTAAATTGTCATACTGATAGAGATATTTTTAACCACGAAAATCACTAAATCCACGAAATTTTTTATCAGGCGGATGTCCTTCAGACGCGATAAGAGGAGATAACCACCAGCCCCTGTAGTGTATAATAGAATTACTACCATTCTCCGCAGCGTATAGATTATCTCAATGGCTACAAATAAAAGCATACCCGTTTTCGTGTGTTTGGTATGTTTCGTTGTGAATTAAAACGAAATAGACAGGAACCTGCCTCTCGATTTGCAGTTCGTACTCCAGTATTGACTGAGAGGCGGGAATGTGGTAAAGATAACTATTAGAGACTCCGGTTGGGAGGAGAGAAGATTGAGCGATCTCGGTTATCGTTTGAAACGGTTTCTGTACCAAGAGTTTATTCCGGTCACTAAGGGGGTAGCCCTTGGAAGCGGTCTTGTTACGCTGGTCCTTTTTATATTGGCCCGGTTGAATCTTGATTTCAGCCCTTGGGTCGCCTTATTTCCCGGGGAGTTTCCGCGCACCCCCTGGACTTTATTAACCTATCCATTGTTCGATCAGAGCTTGTTTTCCTTTCTCTTTGCCTTACTATGGCTGTGGTTCGTCGGAGGTAGTCTTGAACGGACCTGGGGTGGCCGGCGCTACGCATTGTTACTTTTGGCTGTAACCTTAATCACCGGCCTCGTTATGAGTCTGGTCGGCTGGTTTGTGGGAGGGATGGTTCCCATCTATGGTCTTTGGTTGCCATTGGTCGGACTGACCTGGGCTTGGGCTGAGACCGACCCCTACCGGGAGGTTTTGTTTTGGGGAATAATTCCGCTCAAAGCCCGGTGGCTGGCATGGCTGGATGCCATTCTCATTTTCACCATGTATCTGCCGGTTCATTTCTTGATGGGAGCGGCATCACTCAGTGGCATTTTGGCGTTTTATCTCTTTCGCGGCCGTGGGTCAGCCGGTGGATACGGGGGCGGTTCCCGGAACCGGTGGAATTCTCAAAATAGATTTCGACGCGGCAGATTACGGGTCATCAAATAAACCAAACAAAAGGGTTAGGACTCGTTGGAAGAGCCCTAACCCTTTATAAATTCTTATTGTAAATAAGCACCGGAGTGGAATGGTTTATAAGCCTTGAACGATTAAATATACGGCCAGGTACACCAGAGAAATAACCGAGGCTCCGATCAAGATGAGACTAAGCCGGTCGTTACGCCGCCGGTTGCGGGTTAAGTTAATGAATGTACCGACCAATCCCACAAGAAAAGTCAAGCCAAAAAGGTAAAAATCGATGGTTAGCAAAAAACGATTCCATGTGGTATCCAGGTTGAGGTTGAGTACTTGATTCAACAATCCTTTAACCGCCGGCGCCGCAAGTCCCAGCAATATAACGGCTAACACAAGCAGAACGCTTGCCACGTTTTTAAAGTTCTCAATCGATCGAAACCAAAAATCAGGTTGGCTTCGCATATTCAGGTTAATCTCTTTCTTAGCGGGCATTGTAATCTCCTGCCTTTCCCAGAGTAGGGGTGTCTCGGGCCAAATACTTAGTACAACTTTAATTTAATTCTACACTGCTCTGAAAAAATCCTTTTTACCTTCGGAAACAATCAAAGGAAATCATCATCGAAATTATTTGCATAAACAGGATCTTTTCTGAGAAAGCAGGTTAACAGGAGAAATGCGACGAAATCCGATAACGGCCGGAATCTTCCGGAATCGTCACGAATATCTTGACAAGGGCCAATCAAGAATGTTTTAATGTTTTAAAAAGGAACTGTAAAAGAGTCGTTTATTTTATGCAACCAAAAATATGCAGTAAATTTAGATACGCAGTTACAGTAATCAGTGCGTGGCGCAATACGTATAACGTAATAAGCGTGTAACGCAATAAGCGTATAACGCAATGTAAAGCGGGGGATAGTGGTGGCGGAATTATTGGGAGGAAACGGAGTTTTCCTGGTTCACGGCAAAACGATTGTAGAGAATCACCCGGGGGTGCAGCCGGATGAGATTAATGCGGTTTTGACGGGTGAGGGTTTGGAACCGCTGACCGAGGCGGATTTGACACCGAAAATTGCGTGTACCCGAACCATCGCCCATCAGATATTGGTGAAACATAATACGTCCCAGGATTGGCATCGATTGCAACTGCGTTTCGATGCCTTGGCTTCCCACGATATCACCTATGTCGGAATTATTCAAACCGCAAGGGCCAGCGGACTTGAGACATTTCCCGTACCGTACGTCTTGACCAACTGTCATAATAGTTTGTGTGCCGTGGGTGGGACCATCAATGAGGATGACCATCTTTTCGGTCTTTCCGCAGCTAAAAAGTACGGGGGGATATTTGTCCCCGCGCATCAGGCTGTGATTCATCAGTATATGCGGGAGATGATGACTGGTTGCGGCAAGATGATTTTGGGCTCGGACAGCCATACCCGCTATGGCGCCCTGGGAACGATGGGGATCGGCGAGGGCGGACCGGAGCTTGTCAAACAATTATTGCAGAGAACCTACGATATCTCCTATCCCGAAGTGATTGCAGTATATTTGGAAGGCCAGCCGAACACGGGTGTCGGGCCTCAGGATGTAGCTTTGACGCTTATTCAGGCGGTTTTTAAAAACGGTTTTGTTAAAAACAAGGTCCTGGAGTTTGTAGGACCCGGTGTCGGCCATCTTTCTGTTGATTTCCGGAACGGGATCGATGTAATGACCACCGAAACTACCTGCCTCAGTTCCATTTGGCGAACCGATGATCGGGTTCATGAGTATTTCCGGATTCATGGCCGTCCTGAGGCGTATCTGCGCCTGGAACCCGGAGAAGTTGCATATTACGATGGATTGATCCGTTTGGATTTGAGCCGGATCGAGCCGATGATTGCGTTACCGTTTCATCCCAGTAACGTTTTTTCCATTCGCGAGCTAAATCAAAATCCCCACGAGATCTTGGCGGCTGTCGAAGAAGAAGGCAGAAGACAGCTGGACAACGCCAAGCTTGCGTTTCATCTAGCCGATAAGATTCAAGACGGCCGGCTCCGCTTTGACCAAGGGGTTGTAGCAGGATGTGCCGGTGGTACCTTTGAAAATTTGGTAGCGATGGCGGAGATTCTCGACCAAAAATCCGTTGGCAATGATGCCTTCGGTTTGAGCGCTTATCCGGCCAGCCAGCCGATTCAGCTTGAGTTGGTCCGGAACGGAATGCTGACCAAGTTAATGGCCGCCGGGGTTGTGATTCGTTCGGCATTTTGCGGTCCGTGTTTCGGGGCGGGCGATGTCCCGGCCAACGGCGGGTTGAGCGCCAGACATACCACCCGGAACTTCCCGAACCGGGAGGGTTCCAAACCCGGGAACGGCCAAATCGCTTCGGTGGCTTTGATGGATGCACGTTCTATTGCGGCTACCGCCTTAAATGGAGGATTGTTGACCCCTGCCACCGACCTGGGCAAACCGGTGCTTAAGGTGGCTTACGCTTTCAATCACCAGGTTTATAATAACCGTGTTTACCAAGGATTTGGCAAGGCACAATCCCAATCGGAGCTGCAATTCGGGCCGAACATCGCGGATTGGCCCAAGATGCAACCGCTACCGGAGAATCTGCTCCTGAAAGTGGCGGCTGTGATTCACGATCCGGTTACTACTACCGATGAGTTGATACCTTCGGGGGAGACTTCATCTTATCGTTCCAATCCTTATAAATTGGCAGAATTCACTCTCTCCCGGAAAGATCCTGAATATGTCGGCCGGGCCAAAGCCATACAGGAACTGGAAAAAGAGCGGCAACGGCTTTTGCACGATGGTACCGCCAGGGAACCTCAATCGACCGAATTGGGCGCTTTGTTTTTACCCCTGGTTCCCGAAGCTAATCCCACCCCGGAGCGGATCCATCAGCTTTTGGAAACGACCGGCATCGGCAGTATTATCTTTGCGGTGAAGCCGGGTGACGGTTCCGCCCGTGAACAGGCGGCTTCCTGCCAGAAAGTTTTGGGCGGTTGGGGAAATATTGCCGAGGAGTATGCCACCAAACGGTACCGTAGTAATTTAATCAACTGGGGAATGCTCCCCTTCACGGTGGAACCAGGGTCGCTCAACTTGAATGTTGATGACTTGTTGTATCTCCCCGGGGTGCGCCGGGCAGTAGCGGATGGCGCTACCGAAATCGAGGCCGAAATCATCAGCGGACACGGAAAGACCAAAATCCGTTTGATACTGGCCAATCTCTCAGCGGATGAACGGGATATCATTCTGGCGGGGTGTTTGATTAATTATTACACAAAATAATCATACCGATGGGAAATCGGGAAGATCCGATCCGCGACTGGGCGGATCTTTTTATTTTGAGGAGGAACTCATGAAGCTCATCCGCATTCTGTGTCTTTGCCTGATCGGGTTATGGTTGGTTCCTGTGGTCGCCCTCGCCCGGCCGGAATGGCAGATGTTAAAGACCGACCATTTTACGATTTTTTACTCTTCAGGTCATGAAACGGAAGCATGGCAA
>DASVMB010000139.1:0-2714 GCA_036384575.1 Bacillota bacterium | reverse complement strand
TACCATGTGGGATTGACTACCTTAACGGTGATGAAAAAGTTTCCCATCGGTGATGGAGTTTCCGATCTGCCGATAGCTACCGGATAACTCTTGAAATGCTCGATACCGTTGAATAATTCCAGCCGGTATTCGGGTATATTGATCCGAATCCGCCACGAATTATCAGCCGCACTAGCGTACAACACCAGTTGAGAGCCAAAAGACATGCCCAACAGCAACCAACCGCAAAGCCAAATACCACTAATTTTCCGCATCCATTTCCCCCGCACATTTCCATAATCCTATGTAGGATTCCGTCATGAACCGGGGGCTATGCATCCATGCATAATTCAAATTATTTTTTTATAATCCAATCGTCATTCATCCTTACTGTCCATCCGCTCTTTCACGTGGAGAATGGTCCCTTTGGTCACAATCGTCTCCCCGAAGCGATTCCGCAACTCATCGATGGCTGTGTGAAGCCTGGTTAACTCCGCGGGTTCCGTGGTTTTCCCGGTTTCAAAAAGACTCAACTGCTGCGGTTCATCCTGAATAAAGCCGCTGACACTGACACCAAGTAATCGTACCCTTTTCGCACCCCATTGAACCTCCTGGGCAAGTTTTAAGGCCTCGCAGTAGATGGTCTCTTCAAAATCGGTGGCAGTGGCCAAAGTCACCCGTTTGGTCAAGGTCTTAAAATTGGTATCGCGCAGCTTCAAATTGATCACTCGGCCTTTAAGGCCATTTCGCCTTAACCTCCGGGCCACCTGATCCGCGAGCCATAACAAAATTCCGGCCAAAAAGTTCCGATCATCGGTATCCGTCTGAAAAGTAATTTCATGTCCGATGCTCTTGGCGGTCTCGTCCGTCTCCACCGGTCTCTCATCCTGTCCGTTGGCCAGATGGTAAAGCTGTACCCCGGACGGGCCGAACCTTCCCTCAAGGATCTTCGGGTCAATCCTTCTCAGGGTGCCGATAGTCCCGATCCCGATCTGTCTCAATTGCTCCTCGGTTTTAGGGCCTACTCCCCACAGTTTGGAGATTGGCAACGGATCGAGGATCTCCGTAAGATTATCCCAAGTTATCTCCACGAAACCACGGGGTTTGCGAAGATCCGAAGCCAGCTTGGCCAGAAATTTGTTGGGGGCGAGACCTACCGAAGCCGGGAGCCCCATCTCCTTCTGGATCCGGATCACGATCTCCCGGGCAATGGTTAAGGCGGGACCGAAGATCTTTTCCGAGCCGGTCAAGTCGAGAAAAGCTTCATCGAGCGAAAGCGGTTCGACCAGGGGAGTGTATTCGGCGAGTAGATTCATGATTGTCCGGGAGATCTCCGCATAACGCCGGCCCCGTACAGGTAAAAAAATACCGTCCGGGCAACGCCTGAAAGCCTCCCGGATTGGCATAGCCGAGTGTATTCCAAAACGGCGTGCTTCGTAGGAACAAGTCGAAACCACCCCACGGCCGTGCGGATCCGCTCCCACAATTACCGGTTTGCCCCGGTAACTTGGGTTATCCAACTGTTCCACGGATGCAAAGAAGGCATCCATATCGATATGCATAATCCGGCGTTCCATGGGAATCCCCTCGTTCAATCCTCTCCATTCAATTATTTCACGGAAAGAGCGATTGGTCAAATCATTTTGAGTATCAACGAACATTCTTCACCTTGACCAAATCAAGGGCGATATGGTATTGTATGTTTAGCCAATATACCCTGAATGTTCCAGGTTAGGAAGGAACATGAAGAAAACCGGTTGTCTTTGAATAAACTTTTGAATAAACTTAAGAAAACCAAGATCATAAAAGAAATGGGTGACGATGATGATTACTTGGGCCGGGTTGTTCTTGATGATATGCGCCGCGGAAGTTATCGGCTGGTTGAGCCGCAAACGGTTGGGTTCTTTGCGGCTGCCTTTCAAACGGTGCTTCTACAACCTCATCAGTTATCATTTGATCGGCGGGGTACTCACCCTCATCTTGGGATCCATCGCCCTGCTATATCCTTGGCTCGACCGTGAATTTTCCTATTTCTGTTTCATCAGCGCGCTCATTTTTCTGGGAGAAATTTTTTGGATAAGACAGGGTTTATATGAAGGCGGAGTTGTCACGGCTGATGGTTCCTGGGCTTGGTCGAAGATCGCCGCTTACCGTTTGGACGATCATTGGTTGCAACTGCAGTTAAAGCACAAACCCCTTGCCTCTCTGGCTCGAATGGAAGTTGAACTCGGCGAGGGTGACCGGAGTCGCTTTGAGCCGTTCCTCGTCCGGCATCTTTCATAAACGGCTGGCTGATCTATCTTCACTCGCATTAAGGTGAGTAACATCCGTAGTTACAAGCGGGACCGATCTTTCATGCTTCCATTCCCTTGAGACCCGGGAGCCCATCTTCATGGACGGTTTTTAAACCTTGACCCCTTGGATTTAAAATGGCTCGGGTCCCAGGAGTTGACAACAGTTTTTTCAAATCCGGGCAGGGAACAGCCTCCCGGGAACCGAATCATTATTCGCAATTCGTTCCTCCATCGTTTGGTCCCCTAAGTGCATACGGCTTTCCTTCAGTCGCAACCGGAATTTTCTGCGCTGTAATCGACTCATGCGAAGTTGTTTTCAATTGGGTCAAAGCAAATAACTTGTATTTTACCAATTTGTATTGTGTTTGTTTCATGGTTGACTGGAAATTGGCATTAACCACGGCCTTGCAAAAATTGGCCGGAGGTGGTTCTTTTTTTTTT
>DASVMB010000138.1:0-4669 GCA_036384575.1 Bacillota bacterium | reverse complement strand
GGCCTGGGTTATGTACAATGCGCCCTGTATAAAGAGGTTGGCAAAAAATTCGGCCGTTTTCTGGATATTGTTTGCTATCAGAAGATCATAGGCAATAGGGAATAGGCATGAGGCATGAGGCATGAGGCGTGAGGCATGAGGCGTGAGTAACTCACCCCGCGTATTTCTATTTGCATTTTAGCATAACCCTACACCCCTTTCCGAAAAGAGAGGGGTCGGGGGTGAGTTGCCAATAGACTTACGGCACTTGGGACTTTAGACTTTAGACAAAGAGTAGATGACTTACAACACTCTTGCCTCGTGCCTCATGCCTTCATTGACTTTCGATTTTCGACTCTAAAAAAAAAAGGCGGCGGTTCGATGATCGATGTGCAGAATATGCGGGATGAACGAGGAATCGAGATCCAACGGGTCGGGATTAAGGATGTACATCTCCCGCTTCAGATCCGAATGAAGGACGGTGGATTTCAACACGTCCAGGGCAATGTCAGCGCCTCCGTAAACCTGCCGCAGGAGTTTAAAGGAACTCATCTCAGCCGTTTCATGGAGCTTTTGACCTCCTGGAGTGAAAAGCCCATTTCCGGTAAGGAGATCCGCCAGATCCTCGCTGAATTGTGCCATCATCTCAACGCGGCGGAGGCTGAGTTCAGTTTGAAGTTTCGCTACTTTTTGCCGCTGAAGGCACCGGTAAGCTCAGCCGTGGGTTCTCTCGATTATATCGGGGAGTTTCGCGGCAACCTTATTGAACAAGGACACTGTTTCGACTACCAATTAGGCGTAGAGGTGCCCGTGTTGTCATTATGCCCCTGCAGTAAGGAGATCTCAGCCTTCGGCGCCCATAACCAACGGGCGGCCATCCGGGCCCTTGTCCGTTTCGGCTATCCGGGAAAGATCCTCTGGCTCGAGGATCTCATCTCCATACTGCGAATTCAAGGCAGTTGTCCGGTGTATCCTGTTTTGAAAAGAGAGGATGAGAAGTTCGTCACCGAATCCGCCTATCAGAACCCGAAGTTTGTCGAGGATATTCTCAGGGATTCGGTCCTGGCCTTACGTTCCGAGCCTCGAATCAACTGGTTTCGGGTGGAGGTGGAGAGTTACGAATCCATCCATAACCATAACGCCTTTGCCACCCACATGGAGGATTGTTCCTCAGGGCAAGCCGCAGTGGAACATCACAGTTTACAGCACCAGGAATAACCACAGCCTTTGCAGTCATCTGCGGACGGATAATCCGCAGCCCGATCATGGACAGCAATGAACTGGCCGATCTCCCGGATCTCGCTCTCCATCCCCCGGAGAGCCTCCGGTGTCAAAGGCACCGAAAATGTCTGATTGGAATAGATGAAATACAGCACCGCCCGGTCGGGTAAACGCCCCCACAAAGCCTTCACGGCCATGGCATACAGCTGTAGTTGCCAGAGATATCCCTTGGCCAGTTCCGGAACCTTGGCGGCGCTGCTACGATGCGTCTTATAATCAACCAAAATTAGTTTCCCGTCCGGACTCATCAGCAGCCGGTCAAACCGCCCCTCCATTTTCAACTTCTCTCCGAGCTTGATTCGGAAAGGTACTTCATCCCAAAATTGTCCCGCTTGTTCAGTAAATGGACTATTCCGGAAGTTCCGCCAGATTTGCTGCAAATCCCTCTTTAACTGTTCTTTATCCGGCCCCGGCAGATCATAAAACACTTCACTCCAAAGCGTTTCCGGCCATTCCGAGGCTACGCCGCGGATCGCTTGATGGACAAAAGTTCCGATTCGCGTTCCGAGACCCCGGACAGATTCACCGGAACGAAGAACATAAGCTGATCCGTAACTTCGTTCTGCGGAACCGGTCGCCACAGGTGACACGATTCCTTGAGCCTCAAGCGTTACCGCCTGTTCAGCCACTGCCGGAGATGATGGACCTTTCACTTCCGAATCCCACCCCTCTATCGGAGCCGGATCTTCCGGGAAGCGCATCCGGTACTTCCAAAAATAACGTCTGCTGCAGCTCTTGAAGGTTAACACCTCGGTCACCTTCAATGTCAAGGACCGTTCCTGCCCCGCCAGTGCTGTACTGGCGATCTCCATTTCTGCTTGGGCGGTAGCCCCGGGAATTCCCGTCGATAGTTCGGCGCGATGGGCCTCAATCAATAACTGCGCTTTAGGTGGTACCTCAGACGCCGGCAGATCCCGGATGATTCGGAGCGGAACACCCTCCCAGTCCAGTTCGGCGCCTGCCCCTTCCAAAGGCAGCAGTAATTGAAACCATTTCATCCAGTTATCAGCGGTTTCTATGGTTTTTGCCTTGGAAGAGTTGCAGCCCGAACCGGCCAAGATGAGCAATTGTTTAGCCCGGGTCAAAGCCACGTAAAGCAAGCGTTTCAATTCGGCTATCTCTTCCCTGCGGTTGAGTGCCTTTAGTTGTTCCCAATGAGACGGAGCGCCGTTCTCCCCGTCACCGTAACGGATAGTGAAACCGATTCCGGTGTTTTTGTGAAAAGCCAGTCTGCCACGGAGTCCTCGTGAGAACTGCCGGTCGAGATCGGGGATGATCACTACCGGAAATTCAAGTCCCTTGGCGCGATGGATCGTCATTAACCGGACCACATCGCCCGCCTCGGCCTGGGTCGACGCCTCTCCCTCAATCACTTCCGCGGTTTCCAGTTTCTCGAGGTAGTCTAAAAAACGGTGCAGGTCGTGGAAGCCCTTGGCCACGAACTCGTCGGCCTTGGCCAACAGCTTGTCCAGGTTGGCCTGGCGCTGAATGGAATTGGGCATGATCTGAAGCATCTCCCGGTAATGGGTTCGTTCCAGGGCGGCCCGCAAAATCCCGGGAATTCCCAGCAAATCACGATGTTCCTGAAGATAAATCAGTAATTCCCGGAATTGTCCCAGCTTATACCGGGCGAGGGTGGGCAGTTCCGCCGGGAAGTCGGCAGCGTAAAACCGGCCTACCAGATCGCGCGCGTGTGCGCCCTCATCGGTACCCAGCCAAAAAAGGCACTCATCATTGAGGCCGACATAGGCCGAGGTTAAGAGGGCCATAAGCGCCACTCCATCGTAACGCTGTAGCGTCACCCGGAGCAGGTTCAATTGATCCGTCACCTCAAGGCACCGATAAAACCCACTGCTGCTGGCCGAGTAATAGGGGATTCCCATTTCCTGGAATACCTTTTGGTAAAGCGGGATGGCGGTTTTGGTCCGAAACAGCAGCACAATATCTCCGTAATGCCAGGCCGTTTCCCGATCCGGCACTGACGAGACCAATTGTTGAATCTGCTTCCCCACAAGTTTCGCTTCAATTCGCCGATCGAAATCTCCGGTCAATAAAAACTCTACCGCAGCCGTCCCTTGCGGTTCATCCGCAAGCAGCGGCTCATAGGTAAAGGGTTCCCCCATAAAGAGCGGCATCGACAGGGCATTGACGAATTGAATCACCCGACCGCTGGAGCGGTAATTTCTACTCAAGGAGATTAAACGTCCTTGAGTAGCCTCCCGGAGCTCATCGGCAAGTTTCAAGATGAGATCGGCTTCAGCCCCGCGAAAACGGTAGATCGATTGTTTGATATCACCCACCGCCATAAAGCGGCCGCCGGGATGCGTCTCGCCCCATAACAGCTGGACCAGTTCCATTTGTAGACCGTTGGTATCCTGGAACTCATCTACCAGTAAGTAGCACAGACTGCCACGTATTTCCTCCGCCAAATCCGGGTGATTCCGGAGCAGATCCCGGGCCAGGATCAATTGGTCGGTAAAGTCCAGACAACCAAGGTCTTGTTTCAACCGGCGGTATGCCGCATCAACCCGCTCCAAAATTTCCCTGAACGCCGGCAGCCGGCATAGGGCTTCTTGATTTAATAACTTCCGGCTTAATCCCTCTGCCATGTCGCGGATGGCACCGACTCTTTCCTTGATGGAGTTGGGTTGGTTGCGAGGTAACGCCTCGCTAAGCTCGGATAAGGCCGGTAGAGTCTCATCGAGCACGGCTCCGTTGGTGATTGCCTCGCGGAGGGCGGGCCAACTCTCCCGCAATGCGGCCATTAGTTCCATGGCCCGTTCGGTTAGGGCCGCGTCCCGGCTATACTCCAGAAGTTCCGATACGGCCTCGGACAATTCCGTGACACTTTCGGGAATTGCGGCTATCGCTGCCTTTAGTTCAATACGGCTCCGTTTTTCCGCTTCATCAAAAGGGATTCCGCTCTCCCGGATGGTCTCGTAAAGCCCGGCGAGGCTTGTCTCAAAGGAATCCCAGCCGAATTCGAGCAGGATCCGGAATAATTCCGAATTATCCTGGTTTTGTCCACGAAAGACCTCGGCCAACACTGTCTCAATGGACTGTTTCAGATAGATGGTTGCTTCCCCTTCGCCCAAGATCCCCACCATCGGGGGGATACCGATCTCAAGCGGATGCTCACGAATAAGTCCCAGACAAAAGCTATGAAAGGTAGATATCCGGGCGGTCTCAACTTGAGAAAGTTGAGATTTCCAGAAATCAGCCTCTGTATCCCCGGCTCTCTCCAAATGTTGCTGTAATCCAAGGCGGATCCTTTCCCGCATCTCGGCTGCTGCTTTTTTGGTGAAGGTGATGGCAACGATCTCACCAACCTGCGCCCGGCGTTCCACAAGTAGTTGCATATATTTCCCTACCAGGACGCTGGTCTTGCCGGTACCTGCTCCTGCAGTAA
>DASVMB010000137.1:0-8787 GCA_036384575.1 Bacillota bacterium | reverse complement strand
CCCGGACAGCTAAATTAATCATCCTGGAAGGCTCGATTACAGATGCCGAATTTCAAAGGATCAAGACGTACTGTATCAATCCGGTTGAAAGCCGGGAAGCAACACTGGCCAAGCCGGCGAGTCTTACCCAGGAGATCCGGGTTCCTGATAATGTCACCTCTATAACCGGTTTTATTCGAATGAACCGTCTTGAGCTTGAGGGTTTGCATCGGCAGATGAATCTCGCCATGTCTATTGATGATCTGGCATTCTGTCAAGAGTATTTTCGGGATACGGAGGGACGGGAACCGACCATCGCCGAGATCCGGGTGATCGATACCTATTGGTCGGATCATTGCAGACATACCACTTTTTTGACACGCCTAGAATCTGTGGCTTTTGAGCCCGGAGATTTCAGCGGTTTGATGGAACAAGCCTATCGGGAGTACCGCCACTCGCGGGAACTTATTTATCACGGCAGGGAAAAAGCAGAATCCCTCATGGACTTGGCCACAATCGCCATGAAAGAACTTAAACTGAATGGCAAATTGGATGATCTGGATGAATCGGACGAGATCAATGCCTGCAGTATCTTGGTCACCGCTTTAGTGGACGGCGTTCCCGAAGAATGGCTGGTAATGTTCAAGAACGAAACCCATAACCATCCGACCGAGATCGAACCCTTTGGGGGAGCAGCCACTTGTCTGGGTGGAGCCATTCGCGACCCATTGTCGGGCCGGGCTTATGTCTATCAGGCGATGCGTGTCACAGGGAGCGCCGATCCCCGAAAACCTGTTACAGAGACCCTCCAGGGTAAACTACCGCAAAGGAAGATTACCAACGGGGCCGCAGCCGGTTTCAGTTCCTACGGCAATCAGATTGGACTTGCCACAGGGCAGGTAACGGAGGTTTATGATCAGGGTTATCTGGCGAAACGAATGGAGATTGGCGCGGTCATCGGGGCCGTTCCAAGGGCGAACGTCCGTCGCGAGACGCCGCAGCCGGGAGATACCGTCATTTTATTGGGTGGCCGTACCGGACGTGATGGCTGCGGGGGTGCTACGGGTTCTTCCAAAGCCCATGACGAGGAATCTTTATTGACATGCGGTGCCGAGGTTCAGAAAGGTAATCCGCCCACGGAGCGAAAACTGCAAAGGTTATTCCGCAATCCGGTGGTCAGCCGGATGATTAAACGCTGTAACGACTTCGGCGCCGGCGGAGTGGCCGTGGCTATCAGTGAATTGGCGGACGGCCTGCGGGTGGATCTCGATGCAGTACCCAAGAAATATGAAGGCCTCGACGGGACGGAATTGGCGATTTCCGAGTCCCAGGAGCGAATGGCAGTAGTAGTGGCTCCCGGGGATTGCGCCGGATTCATCGATGCGGCCCGGGAGGAAAATCTGGAGGCTACACCCGTTGCCACAGTGACTGCTGAACCACGGCTGCGAATGATCTGGCGTGAAGCAGCAATCATCGACATTAGCCGGGCCTTTCTCAACACCAACGGAGTCCCCCAAACCATCCGGGTGGAAGTGGCTTCTCCCAACGGGAAAAGGGAGTTTTTTCGTAGCCTGCCCCAGGATATCGCGGATGCGCCGCATCCGGAAGAGGCCTGGCTCCGTAATCTGGAGCGGTTGGCGGTATGTAGCCAGAAAGGATTGGCGGAACGATTTGACAGTACTATCGGTGCGGGAACTGTTTTGATGCCCTTCGGCGGCTCCCGGCAATTAACCCCGGCTGAGGGTATGGCCGCTAAACTTCCGATACAGCGGGGTGATACCACTACGGGCACCCTCATGACCTTTGGCTATAACCCCGTGATCGCCAAATGGAGCCCGTTCCACGGCGCGGTCTATGCCATCATTGAAGCCGTAGCCAAGATAGCGGCCGTGGGCGGCGATTACCGTCAGATTCGCCTGACTTTACAGGAATATTTCGAAAAGCCGGGTGATGATCCGAAACGTTGGGGCAAACCCTTTGCGGCGTTGCTTGGGGCCTACTATGCCCAGATGAGGCTGGGGATTCCCGCAATTGGCGGTAAGGACAGTATGAGCGGCAGCTTTAATGATTTGGACGTCCCTCCCACGTTAGTGGCGTTTGCATTGGCTGTTGCCGATGTGCGCCGGGTGCTTTCGCCCGAGTTTAAGCTGGCCGGCAGTCAGGTGGTGCTGCTCCCTCTGAAACGTGATGGCGCGGAGCTGCCCGATTTTGAACAATTGGGCCGCAATTGCTCGCGGGTTTATCAGTTAATCGGTTCCGGCAAGATCCGTTCGGCAATTTCGGTCAAAACCGGTGGACTGGCGGAGGCTCTTACCAAAATGGCAATCGGCAATATGATAGGTTGCAAGCTCATAGTCCAACCGGAGATGAACCAGTGGTTTGCGCCGGATTACGGTTCACTGGTACTGGAGATTCCCCCGGAGGTCGCTATAGATCAAGCTTTTGAAGGGCTTGATTACAGGCTTCTTGGGGTGACGGTCGCCGAACCTCGGATCACTGCCGGCGGGCTTCGGATCGATCTTGAAACTGCGCGTAGCCGGTGGGAGGCACCTCTTGAGCCGGTGTTTCCGATGGACATTGCTGCTTTGACCGATATGAAACCACCCCGGTCACACAATTATCAACCCCAGTATTCGGTTAAGCCTCATCGGAATCTGGCCCGCCCCCGGATTGTCATCCCGGTTTTTCCCGGTACCAATTGCGAGTATGATTCGGCGCGGGCGTTTGAAAAAGCGGGCGGGCTCCCGGAGTTGCTCATCTTTCGGAATTTGTCTCCTTGGGAGATTGAGGCCTCCGTTGAGTTATTGGTACGGAAGATTAATAATGCCCAGATCATCATGTTGCCCGGTGGTTTTAGCGGTGGGGACGAACCGGACGGTTCCGGAAAATTTATAGCTACGGTATTTCGTAATCCCTATGTTAAAGAAGCAGTCACCCGGTTCCTTGAGGAACGGGACGGTTTGATGCTGGGGATCTGTAATGGGTTTCAGGCCCTTATCAAACTGGGATTGGTACCTTTTGGCTCCATCCGGGATATAACAGAGGATAGTCCGACTTTGACTTATAACACCATTGGAAGGCATGTATCTTGCCTGGTAAGGACCAGAGTTGCATCCAAGCTCTCTCCATGGCTCGGCAAAACGCAATTGGGAGAAATTCATTCGATCGCGGTCTCTCATGGCGAAGGACGTTTTGTGGCGAGTCCTGCCTTGCTTGAGCAATTGGCAAAAAGCGGCCAGATCGCTACCCAGTATGTGGACGAGGCCGGGAACCCCAGCTACGATAGGCGTTACAATCCCAACGGATCGTTTGAGGCGATCGAGGGGATAACAAGCCCTGATGGCCGGATCTTCGGTAAGATGGGGCATTCGGAACGTTACGGCCCGGGGGTAGCCGTGAATATTCCAGGTTCCAAAGATCAACCGATTTTTCGTGCCGGAGTGGAATATTTTAAATAAGTCAACCACTAGAGAAGTGAAATCAGAGAAAAAATCTCTGATTTTTTTTATAGTTTTATCAATGGTAAGCAGGGGTAAATTCGTTGGATACCTGGTGAAATGTGCAGGAAAAATCCAAAAAAGAGCGAATATTATATAAACAGTTGAAAGAAAAAATTATAATGAATAGACCAAAAAAGTAAGAGATTTCAATAATTCACCAGGGAGGGAACGTCCGATACTGCCTATGATGCTACGGAAGGGCTATATAGGTTTAATTCTATTGCCATTTCTCGGCTGGGTTTTACCGGTTCCATTTCTGGATGGAGCGGGACTTTTGGCGGTTTTGATTTACAGCCTGTGTTACGGCCGGGGTGGCGGTTTATTCGCGGCGGTTTGGAGTGCGCTTGTAACTACCGTGATGTATATCCTTCAATCATCCATACCGCTTGAACTCCATTTAGCCGGTATCATCATGTTCTTCCCAGTCGCCTGGGGTACAGGTTGGGCCATGGATTACGCCCGCCGGAAACAATTGGCGTTCGAGGAGATGGAGGATCAGTTACGTTATCTCGGAATGCACGATCCATTGACCAAGATCTACAATCGGGCCTATTTCGAGTTGGAATCGGAACGTCTGGAAAAGGCACGGCCTGACTCGGTTGGAGTGCTCGTCTGCGATGTGGACGGTTTGAAGCTGATCAATGATACTTTGGGTCATGAAGCCGGTGACAAGATACTGGTCTTGGCTTGTAATCTTTTGAAAGAGGTCGTAGGTGATCAGGGAAGCATCTCCCGGATTGATGGTGATGAGTTTGTCATTCTCCTTCCCAACCTGGATCAAACCGGGGTTGAGGAGATCAGCCGGGGAATCCGTGAGAGCGAGGCCCATCATAATCAACATAACACCGAGTTATCCCTGAGCATCTCCATGGGTTCGGCTGTCACCCGGCAGCCGAATCTTAACATCCATCAACTCTTCAAAGAAGCCGATAACAACATGTACCGGGAAAAACTTCATCGCTTTCATAGTACCCGGAGCACCTTGGTACAAACCGTGACGAGCATGATGAAAGCACGTGATTTGGTCACTGAAGATCACGCCCTCCGGCTCATGGACCTCATCACCTGGCTCGCTCGATTACTTGGCATGTCCGAACGAAGCATTACCGAAATGAGTCTCTTTGCCGAATTTCACGATATCGGTAAGGTGGGTATCCCCGATCGGATCCTCTTTAAGGAAGGAGTATTAACGCCTCCTGAAATCAGGCAGATGCAACGGCATTGTGAGATTGGGTACCGAATCGCACGGTCCTCAAGGGATTTGACTGCTATTGCCGATTGGATCTTGAAACACCACGAGTGGTGGAATGGAACCGGTTATCCCCTGGGTCTTAAGGGGGAGGAAATTCCTTTTGAATGCCGGGTCCTGGCTGTAGTTGACGCATATGACGCCATGACCAATGATCGCCCTTATCGAAAGGCATTTACGCATCGGGAGGCCCTTGGCGAACTGCGCCGTTGCGCCGGGGTACAGTTCGATCCGTTTGTGGTTGAACGTTTTGCCGCCATGCTGGAATCGGAAGGTAAAATCCATATGTTCCCCGACAGAGGACCGGTGGCCATAAAATCAGATCGGAAAACGGAAATCCCGGGGTTTTAAGAAAGATTGAACTTGCCGGCTAGTAACTAGCGCGATCGACCTACGGCGTTTCGGTTACTGGGGATGATGAGCCGTGAGTCACGGGCAGCTTCATAGCCCCGTTCCATATTGTGGCGGATTTTTTGCGGATTAAAATCCAGGGGCCCATTGGATTCTAAAGGTGCGACCGGTGCAATGATTCGCAGTGGTATCTTCCGGCATTCCGGGAAATATTCGGCCTTGTCGTTAATCATCCGGGCTAACTGCAAATCATTGGCTTCAATTTCGCCGGTCAGGATATCAATCGTCCGTAATAACGCCCCGATGGCACCCTTGGGCTTGACCTGCGGCAAGCGGGGCGATAAATCGGGACCGATGGGAAAGGTGATAATGATCACGATCTCATCGGGTGACTCCTGGAAAACCGCACCCAGCGGGGTAATATCCCTTAATCCCCCGTCATACCAATGTTTCCCGTCGATCGGGGCTCCCGGAAAGAACAGCGGCATACTGGCGCTTGCCAGGACATAGTTAAGGAACTCCGGTCTGTACCGCGGGTCACGATTATCTGCATAGAGCAGTTCCCCGGTTTCCATGGCGACCGTAGCGACTTTGACAATCCGTTTGGGATTCCGGCAAATCCGCTCCGGATCAACCTGCGCTTTTAAAAGAGCCTTCAATCCTTTAGGTTCATAAAGGGCATCCCGAAATAATAACTTGAGGTAACCCAGGATGCTTTTTTGGTAGATGGAGGTATCACCTTTGATCTGCAGCCAAAAATTCTTTAAGTCGCCGGTGGCCTTTAGCAACTCCTGATAGCTCCATGCCTGGCCCAGAAAGGCGGTATTTAGTGCTCCAACGCTGGTACCCATGAGTACGTTGAAGTCATAACCTGCCTTATGTACCAAGTAATCAACAGCGCCTACTTCAAAAGCACCCATGGAACCACCGCCGGACAAAACCAAGGCTCTTTTCATCTTAAAACCCTCCATCGTTAATAAGAATGCGTTCTTTTTCTCACATAAACCGGTTTCTAATTTTCAGTCTACCTGAGTTCATTATTAATTTCAACATTTATTTAAGTTCTGTTTTGGTTTTAATTCTCCACTTCACTTTCACCCTTCTATTAAGCATTGCAGCTGGTTTGTGCAGTTTTGAAACTGTTTTAAGTGGGGGAGTGATCGTAATTCCAGCTAGAGTTCTTAACCAATCCTTTACAGGTCTGTTATGAGATTAACAAAAACATGTGTTATAGTAATACTAAACTTTTTCATTTAACTTCCTCCTTTTTGAAAGCTGTGGTCACCGACCGCGGCTTTTTTTTTGCCAATCGGCAGGTGGGTTGTTGAAAAGGGCGAATATTTTCAGGAATTCATCCCTACGGAGGTTTGATAAAGTGATCGAATTTTATAAATATCACGCCCTGGGTAACGACTATATTGTGATTGATCCGCAACATGCCCCAGATCTGTTATTGACCCCGGAGAGGATTCGGTTGATTTGTCATCGTAATTTTGGCGTGGGTTCCGATGGAATTTTATATGGCCCGTTATTTGAAGATGGACAAATCCGGTTGCGAATCTTCAATCCGGATGGTAGTGAGGCCGAAAAAAGCGGTAACGGTATCCGGATCTTCTCCAAGTACTTGGTGGATGCCGGTTATCTTTCAAAAAACCAATTTTCTTTAGATACGGCCGGCGGCAGGGTCGCAGTAGAACTTTTAAATACTCAGGCTACGCTGATCCGGGTTAATATGGGAGTAGTCACTTTTTGGAGCGAGCGTATCCCGGTGACAGGTTCACCCCGGGAAGTCGTGAATGAGCCTCTTTCCTTGCCCGGTGGAGTCTTCCGGGTGACTTGTCTGTCACTGGGAAATCCCCATTGTGTAGTACCCTTGCCCAATATCTCCAAGGAACTTGCTTGTGAACTTGGACCATCGATCGAAAATCATCCTCAGTTTCCCAAGCGTATTAATACTCAGTTGGTTCAGGTATTGGATCGGCATAATATTCGGATCGAGATCTGGGAACGGGGTGCCGGTTATACTCTAGCCTCGGGCAGTAGCAGTTCTGCCGCGGCATGCGCCGCGTATAAACTGGGTTTGGTGGATCCTGAACTCACCGTTCATATGCCGGGAGGAACGATTACCATCGCGATTCTTCCCGATTGGCACGTCTTGATGTCGGGCTCTGTCTCTTACGTTGCCCGGGGCCAACTGAGTGCCGAGTTCCAATCGGATATAAATCGGTAGATAGATTCATGCTCTCGGATAAACCTTGATAATCCGCGGTTTGGCTCTATAGGTATCCAGTGGGTGCCGATAGAATCGAACAACAAGATAAAGGAAGAGACCAAATCATGAATGTTCATCAAATCATTCCAAGTGACAGGGCGGTTCCCAGACATCAGGCATTGTTGTTTCTGATTGGGGCTGCACTTTTATGGAGCAGCGGCGGTCTATTGATTAAAATGGTCGTCTGGCATCCTCTGGCGATTGCCGGAATGCGCAGCGCCATTGCAGCGGTCTTCATGATTATTTGGCGGCGGGGTGTCCGTTTTAATTGGTCCCCGGCCCAGATCTATGGTGCGCTGGCCTACGCGGCCACCGTTATCCTGTTCGTCATCGCCAATAAAATGACCATTGCGGCAAATGCTATCCTACTCCAGTATACCGCCCCGGTTTATACCGCCATCCTGGCCGGGTTATTGCTGAAGGAGCGAACCTCCCGACTCGACTGGATCACCATCTCTATCGTAATTGGCGGTATGGCCCTTTTCTTTTTGGATCGTCTTTCTTTCCGTGGTTTATGGGGGAATGCCTGTGCCATCCTCTCCGGCGTAGCCTTTGCCAGTGAGGCGGTATTCCTGAGAATGCAGAAGGACGGTTCGCCTCTTGAATCCATTATCCTGGGAAATATTCTCGCAGCTTTGATTGGTCTTCCATTCATGTTCGGTTCAGCCCCGGACGCCTCGGGGTGGTTGGGCCTAGTGCTTTTGGGACTGTTTCAACTGGGGGTATCCTATATTTTATACGCCACGGCCATCAAATCCGTGACGGCCTTGGAGGCTATCATTATTCCGATTATTGAACCGATTCTTAATCCAATTTGGGTCTTTCTGGTTTTTCAAGAACAACCCGGGCGCTGGGCATTCTTGGGTGGAACAATCGTTTTAATCACCGTGACTGTCCGTTGCATTCTGGTCGCTTTAAAGGAAAATCATTCAAAAAGCGTTAACCCGAGTAACCGGGGGAGTTATGATTCATAATATATAGCAGTCAAATCACGTAAATAAATAGTAAAAGAGGTTGAACTTACTTAGTTCCAGTGCTAATATAAACCTAAAGGAATACTCGGTAGGCGAGGTTCCTGCAAGGATACGGGATGCTACCGCAGATGGTTGGAGACAACCTGAGCAGGTTAGCAGGTTTTGCCGAAACGAAACAAGGCATTACCTAATGCATCTTCACTGCCTTGCAGTGCCAAAGCTCGAACGGGAGTGAACGACTTTTGAGCTTTCACCACGTCCGGCTTTGGTGAGAGCTTTATTTTTTTGTCCGTCCCGATTTTCTTGGGTTGCAAATGTAGGTTATACGAGGTAAAAGGGGGGGACTTCCCATGGCCGCCATCAAGAGTTTTTATCTCAGCAGGCTCCTGGCTCACCGACTACAGTTGCCGGACGGCAGAACCTTTGGAAAAATCAAGGATCTTATTGCTATGAACGGTGAAA
>DASVMB010000136.1:0-7905 GCA_036384575.1 Bacillota bacterium | reverse complement strand
GCTCTTGAGCCGTTTGAAGGGCAGCTCGTTGAGGAGCAGCGCCAGGATAATCGGGGCGGGAAAGCCGATCAACAAGTCAAGCAGGTTCAACATGATGGTGTTACGCAGCGCATAGAGGAAGTCGCGGTTGGCAAAAGCCTTGATGAAATACTCAAAGCCTCCGTTATCCGCCCATGGCATTTGCCAAACGTTTTGGACGAGGCTGAACTTTTTGAACGCGATCTGGATATAAGTCATCGGTATATAGCGAAAAATCACGAAATAAGTGATGGGTAAAAGCATCATGAGATAGAGCGTCCAGTATTTTTTTAAATAGTCAAGAGTCGGGCTCTTTCTGGACGACGTTTCCAGCACAATTGTTTCAGTTGTTTTCATTATCGCACCCCGTTTGTTCTTTAAATATGAAACAGAAAACGCTTACATTGCGCACAACTATTAATCTATTTCACATTATTCAAAATATATGTTGGCTATCCTTCCTTCTAAACGCTTGATAACAAACGTTCATCGGGAATACAATATACAATTAAGAAACAAATATTTGTTCAAAAGATGAAATTCAATAAAACTTCTAACTATCAACAGGGGTAAAACCCTTGTTGTTCTTAAAATTTCGACAGCGATTCCCTCGTGCAAATCATCTCAATTTTTTCCGGGAACGTTCCCGGAAAAAAGTAACCCTTAGCGACCCGTAATCTACCCGAGTCATTTCCACATGCAGTGGCAATATCACTCGGGCAAAATTATTGATAATAATTGTATATAGAAGAAACTTCATCTAGGCTGACCTATTATTAGTATAGCACATGCCGAACTGTTTGTAACTACGGTCTTAATATAAAGTAAAAAAGAAAGGAAGGTTTTTGATGGAAATATGTTCATTGATTCAGGATTACGGCTGATTTTTAAGCAATATCCCGTAATCCGTGTCTTTTACAAACCCGTAAAGAATTGGTAAGCTTCATCCCAGAAACACGGAATTCCCTCATGGCCGTAATCGGGGAAGACCACTAGCTTTTTGGGAGCGGTAATCTTGTTGTAAACCGCAAATTGAGTCGAAGGCGGGCAGATTGTATCCATAAGACCCGTTGCCATCAAAACCTCGCCTCGGATTCGCTTGGCCAGATGCTGGATATCGATATAGCCCAGACGGGTGTAAATCTCTTGTTCACGAAGATGCATCGGATCAAAGCGCCTTAAATATTCACGCAACTCGGCATAGGCGCCGGTTGCCAGATCCATTTCCCAAACCCGCAGGTAGTCACTGAGAAACGGATACATCGGCGTCAACCTCTTAATCTGCGGTTCCAGTGCCGCGCAGGCCAGGGTTAACCCGCCTCCCTGGGAAGCACCCATGGCTCCGACCCGGTGGGGATCAACCTCCGCCATATCCATGACGATCCGTGCCAATTCCGTAGCATCCAGAAAAATATGGCGCATCAGCATATTCTCCGGAGCGTCGTCCAGGCCCCGGATGATCTGGCCGTTTAAGGTGTTGCCCTTGACTCCTCCGGTATCTTCGGAGAGTCCGCCCTGACCGCGGCAGTCGAGGGCGGCCACGGAATACCCTAAGGCTACAAAGTTCAGTTTATCGTTCCAGTCCCCCGAATTGGCTGAGTAGCCGTGAAATTGAAGAATGGCCGGGTGAGGCCCGGGGCTGTTTTTGGGACGGAGATATTTGGCATGAATCCGGGCGTTCCGAACTCCGGTGAAATAAAGATCAAAGCATTCGGCGAAGGAAGTTTGAAATGAAGCGGGCATCAACTCCACTTGAGGATCAACCCGTTTCATCTCTTCCAGGGACTGATCCCAAAATGAATCCATATCCGGCGGGCAAGGGTTTTTTCCTTGATACTTCTGAAGTTGGGCCAGTGGCAGATCGAAGACCGGCATAAAAATCATCCCCTTTGATAATGAGTGAGGATCCTTTCGCCGTATAACAGTTATTTCCTGTAACAAGACAAAACAAAACGAGATCTGAAGCAGTCGTCTTCATAAATTCTCTAAAAGAGGATTGTTCTTTTTTTCACAATGTGCTAATATTACAATAAAGGTTTGTCATGGGTGATTTTAATCGGGGTTAACGTCATCCTGATGAATCAAGCGAAACTGATGTTCTGAGGCCAAAGAACAGTCTAAGGCCGGAGAGCACTTTCATAAATGGTTGATCCCGCGCTCTTTAAGGGCGCTTTCGGCTCATACCCTTTTTTGAGATGCCTTCCGGCGGATCAAAGAAGGGTTTTTGTTTTTTAAAGACCAAAAGGAGCGTGGGATGGATGGGTTTTCTCGAGAAGTACCAAAAGGATTTCGCGGAGTACGATGCCATGAATCAAGACTTCATCGACGACGAGGAGATTTGGCGCCTCCTACATAAATGGGAGCATCCCAAGGTTACGGATGTTCGTATGGTTTTGGAGAAATCAGCCCGCCAGGTCCGGCTGGATCCGGAGGAAATGGCGATACTGCTTCAAAATCACGATTTGGAAACGGTTGAAGAAATGTATGCCTTGGCAAACCAGTTGAAACGGGAGGTGTACGGCGACCGGATCGTTTTCTTCGCGCCGCTCTATATCAGCGACCAATGTGCCAATGATTGTCTTTACTGCGGCTACCGCAGATCCAATCCGGCCATTCATCGCAAGACGCTGACCATGAAAGAGATCCGCCGGGAAGTGGAGATTATGATTGACGAGGGGCAAAAGCGGACAGTTCTGGTCTACGGTGAATCACCCCAAACGGAGATCGGGTTTCTCTGCGACAGCGTACGCCAGGTTTATAGTGTCAAAAGTAAGCATGGCGAGATTCGCCGAGCCAACATCAATTGCGCCCCACTAAGGCGTGAAGAGTTGCGGGAGTTAAAAAGGGTGGGCATCGGGACATTCCAGGTCTTTCAGGAGACTTATCATCACGAGACATACAGGCGGCTGCATCCGGCCGATACCATTAAAGGACACTATCGTTGGCGGCTTTATTGTCATGACCGGGCGCTCGACGCGGGAGTAGACGATGTCGGCATCGGCGTATTGTTTGGCCTGTATGACTGGAGATTTGAGGCGATGGGGCTTTTATACCATGCCATTCACCTCGAAAAGAAGTATAACGGAGTCGGCCCCCATACCATCTCATTCCCCAGGATCCAGCCGGCGCTGGGCACACCTTTCTCCCATCATCCGGAAGGGGCGGTAAGTGACGAAGATTTTAAAAAGCTTGTGGCAGTAATGCGATTGTCGGTCCCCTATACCGGGATGATTCTGACCGCCCGTGAAAGCGCTGCGGTCCGGCGGGAAGTGATCCCGCTGGGGATCTCCCAGATCGATGCCGGAAGCCGGATTGGGGTGGGAGGTTACCGGAAGTCTTTAGCCAACGCCATGCCGGATAAGGAACAGTTCCAACTGGGAGATACCCGTTCCCTGGATGAGGTGATCCGGGAGACCTGTCAGATGGGGAGCATTCCTTCGCTCTGCACCGCCTGTTACCGATCGGGCCGGACCGGAGAAAACTTCATGGGCCTTGCCAAATCAAGCTTTGTCCATAACTATTGCATTCCCAACGCCCTTTGCACCTTCAAGGAATACCTTTTAGACTATGCCAGCCAGGAGACACGGAACATTGGGGAACAAGTGATCCACGAGTATCTGACCCAATTACCCGAGAATAAGTCGAAAGAATTCGTGGAGCAGGCGCTGGTAAAACTTGAGCGGGGAGAGAGGGATCTTTATATTTAGGGAACAGGCAATAGGCAATAGGCAAAAGGCGTAGGGCATGAGTAGGGCGTTTCAGGAAGAGCGAGTCTATTCAAAAGCGACAGGCAACAGGCAAAAGGCATAAGGCATCGCGTCCTGCGGGGACGCGCGGGTGAGTTGCTAATAGACAATAGGTAATAGCCTGATAGGGTTAACCTAGGGACATCTACCTCATTTCTAACATCTGTTGCCTAGTGCCTGTTCCCTGTTTCCTATTAAAGGAGAATACCGTGGATAATATGAATCAAACCCCCAGTTCTTCGCGGCTTCATATCGCATTGTTCGGCCGAAGGAACGCCGGGAAGTCAAGTTTGTTGAATGCTCTCACTCACCAGCAAGCTGCGCTGGTCTCTGCCGAACCCGGGACAACCACCGATCCGGTCGCCAAAGCCATGGAGCTACTTCCCCTGGGGCCGGTGGTCTTTATAGATACCGCCGGTTTGGATGACCGGGGTTCCTTGGGCGAGATGAGGGTGGAGAAAAGTTATGAGGTATTGAACCGTACGGATCTTGCCGTTCTGGTGCTGGACGGCCCTACGGGTTTAACCGATTTTGATATACATTTGCTGGAAAATGTTCGGTTTAAGGGGATCCCGGTAGTCGGGGTGATTAACAAACAGGATATTGTCGATGATTTACCCGAAAAGCGCCGGGAGTGGGAGGCAAAACTCGGACTTGAACTGATTGAGGTATCGGCGGTTTCCGGACAAGGTCTCGATGCGCTTAAGATGGCGCTGGTTCATAACGCTTCGGTCGATGATCTGAAACAGGTTTTAACCGGCGACTTATTGCGACCCGGGGATTTAGCGGTTTTGGTGGTGCCCATTGACAAGGCGGCGCCCAAGGGTAGATTGATCCTTCCTCAACAGCAGGTGATCCGGGATATTCTGGATCATAACGCCTTGGCTTTGGTGACCAAGGAGACCGAGTTGCAGGCGGCCTTGAATTTTCTGGATAAAAAACCGGCACTCGTCATCACCGATTCACAAGCTTTTGCCATGGCTGCGGCCCACACACCGCGTGAGATTCCTCTTACTTCGTTCTCCATCTTGCTCGCCCGCCAAAAGGGCGACTTGCAGCAACTGGTCCGGGGCGCTCTGGCAATCAAAGAGTTGCGCCCGGGTGACCGGGTCTTGATTGCCGAGGGCTGCACCCATCATCGTCAGTCCGACGATATCGGCACGGTCAAGATCCCCCGCTGGCTACGGCAGACTGTCGGCGGAGAGCTAGAGTTCGAGTGGACGAGCGGCCTGACATTACCCCAAGATCTGCATCGCTACCGGCTGGTGGTCCACTGTGGCGGATGTATGTTGAACCGCCGCGAGATGCTGTACCGTTTATCGCTTGCCCGGGAGCAGGGTGTACCGATGGTCAATTACGGCGTGTTGATCGCGTATGTTCAAGGCATTCTTCCAAGGGTTCTTGAGCCGTTCCCGGAAGTGAGAGAGATAATTGGTGAGTAGAAGCTTCATGCCTTATGCCTACTAAAAGGAGAGATTATCATGACTATCAATCTAGAAAAGCGTTTAGGGGTCATTGCGGTGATTATTGAAGATCCTCCGGAGATCCAGGCCAAGGTCAACGAGCTGATCAGCGCTTCGGGCCGGATCGTCATCGGACGGATGGGAATCCCTCATTGGGAGCGGAACATTGCCACACTGGCTTTGATCGTAGAGGGTACGGAGAACGAGATCAATACCCTCACCGGTAGTCTGGGCAATCTTCCCGGAGTGAGCGCCCGGGCGACCATGGCCAAGAAATCATAAAAGATGGAGTTAAAATGGCGAAGTTACTTTCGCAAATACCTGAAAGCATTCGACAGGAGATTGATATACTTCTCGGGGATCGGGAACGGTTGCTTGAGCTCATCGCCAAGCCCGATATACCGGAAGCCCGGGAAATTTTGAAGTTAGCGGACCAAGTCCGCATTTGGACTGTAGGAGACGAGGTCCAGCTCCGGGGGTTGATTGAGTTCTCCAGCTTCTGCCGGAATCACTGTCTCTACTGCGGGCTGCGACAGGATAACCGAAAGCTCGTCCGCTACCGGCTCGAAGCGCCGGAGATTATCACAGCGGCTGAGAACGGCGTCAGGCTTGGGTATAAGACCGTGGTTTTGCAGTCCGGTGAGGATCCGTCATATACTGGTGAAGGCCTGGCCGAGGTGATCCGGGAGATTAAAAACCTTGGTCTGGTGGTTACTTTGAGCCTCGGCGAACGGGAACCTTGGGAATATGAGTTATGGCGGAAGGCCGGAGCGGAGCGTTACCTGATGCGTCACGAGACATCCGCTCCCGCACTTTACGCCAGGCTGCATCCGGCAGGCCGGACGCTTGAGAAAAGGGTGGCCTTGCTCAAGGTCTTAAAAGGCCTTGATTATCAGGTGGGTACCGGCTTCATGGTGGGGCTGCCGGGTCAGACCCCGGAGACACTGCTGGCCGATTTGGAATTGGCGCGGGAATTGAATGCGGAGATGGTAGGAGTCGGCCCTTTCATTCCCCATCCGGAGACTCCCTTGGGCGGAACGGTTGGGGGAACAGTAGCCCAAACCTGCCTGATGGTGGCTTTGGTCCGGCTGATTCTTCCCTGGGCTCTTGTTCCCGCCACCACGGCTCTGGGAACCATCGATCCGTTGGGCCGGGAAGCAGCGCTTCAATCCGGCGCTAATGTGGTGATGCCCAACTTGACCCCCCGTACGTACCGCAAGGATTATCAGATCTATCCCAACAAAATCTGCACCGGGGAAGAGGCCGCGGAGTGCCGAAGTTGCATCAACCGGAGGATCACCGCTATCGGCCGGAGCGTCGCTGCCGGACCGGGTCATAATGTACTTTGGCTGGAAAGACAGAGGGGAAATAAAAAAAGTTAAAAAGTGGAACAGTCATATATTCGCACATTCTCGAAAAGTTTAAGGTTTACACTAAAAGGGCCAGAAAACATCAGTGTTTTCGGAAGTCTCTGAGGATTAAATATGAATATGACTAAAAAAGGTAACCAAAATTGAATATGAACAATACAATACAATATTCCAACCCAAATATGGGAGTTAGACAATTGGACCTATTCAATAGAACTAAAGCGTAAAAAGGTAAATATTGTCGACTCCCATCCACCCAAATCAAAGGAGGGAAATAGATGCCTCTCGTAAACTATAATCGGAGTCTCTTATCAAATTTTGCAAATTCCTCCACTTTTGTGCTCACCGCTGCCAATCAACTGGTTTTGGAATTTGGTCTGTTTGTACCCCAAACACCGAACTTTGTTGAATTGTTAACAACAGCTGGTTGGACAGTAACAAACGTCAGTCCGGTGGAACCGAATCAACCTACTCTAATGCTCACGATTACTCAAGATGGTGTACCGGTGGCCACATCGGATCAAGAGTCGATTGAAGATCGAGGGGATGAGCCGCTAGAGAATTTGGCTACATTCCAAGCCGTTCTAACGAATGTACCTACTGGTTTCCACGTTTACCGCTTATTTGCCCGTAACATTCAGCCTGCTCAAGGAACCATAACCATCACTGGGCCTACGAACATTTCTGCTAAAGTCATTACAGTTTAAAAAAGCAGGGGACGGCAGTCTGTGTTAAATATCCACTCAACGTCGGCCTAAACTCACTCACTAACCTGCAATAAGAGAAAAAAGGACCGGCACATTGTATCAGTGCCGGTCCTTTTTTACCTAAGAATTGGCAGCCCCGACTCGTTCATTACGCCGGTTTACATGCTTTCACCCACAGCCAAATTTTCAAGCGCCAATTGTTTCTGCAACCGTTTGATCCTCTGTATCCGTCGGATCTGTCTCATCCGGCAGATCGATGAGCCGCCGGGCGCCGCAGAAGCGGGTGGCGTAATATCCCTCGTTTAATGGGGCAATCGTTACACTGCCGTGGCCAGAGGAAGCCCCGATAAACTGGCCTTCTCCGAGATAGATACCAACATGGTTGACCCGGGTCGATCCCAAGGTCTTAAAGAATAAAAGATCCCCCGGAATGAGTTGTTCACGACTGACCTCCGTCCCCAGGTTGATTTGGGAGGCAGCCTGGTGTGGTAGTTTGAAACCGTAGTGCGAGTATACGAACATCGTAAAACCCGAGCAGTCGAAGCCGTTTGGGGAGTCCCCGCCGTATCTGTAACGAGTCCCGATAAAAAGCTTGGCGTAA
>DASVMB010000135.1:0-2574 GCA_036384575.1 Bacillota bacterium | reverse complement strand
ATCGTCGGAATACTGACCTTTAGGGTTTCGGCTAGTTCCTCGTCGGTGATAAAGGGATTCTGTTCTATTGCCGCGAGTAACTGGCGTTGCCGTTCTGTTTTTTTAATGACTTTCACTTTCATCTTTTCGCCGCTACTTTTTATTATTACCTGATAATAATTATAACCGATTCCTATCCCCTTCGCAAGTTATTTTCGAGATAAGCCTAATCGGGGGTAAGTTGCCATATATTCTACGGTAAATAAGTTTTTAAGAAGCTCACGGAACCGTTGATGGCAAACTCGGTAAGATCTGCGGGGATCAACAGGGATTCGCCCCGCTCCCATTCCAAACATATCCGCCCTGACTCGGCAGTCGCTTCGGAACACAATTGAGCTTTTCCGGAGAGATTGGTTAGGATATAAAAACGGCTGCCGTCATTGTAATAATGCTTTTGAGGCTCGGAACCGGTGGAATTTTCATTTATGACATCGTCACGAGTTCCGTTGACACTTGTGTCGGCGGCACTCGTGACGCAGTAATCCGTCTTGAAAAATTCCGAATCAATTAACCGGCTATTGGGAAGGGGTGCTAGGGGATGATCCGGTAGAAAATCATCGAAGCGAATCACATCCAAAGCTTTCTGAAGATGGAGAGCGCGGGTCTTTCCGCTTTGGTCCACGCGGTTATAGTCGTATACCCTGTAAACTGTATCCGAATTTTGCTGAATCTCCGCCACCATAATCCCTGCGCCCAGTGCATGAACGAGCCCCGGGGGAATCGCGTAAACCTCTCCCGCTTTGACGGGTACCTCATTTAAGCAGGACTCCAGGTCTCCACAGGCCAGTGCCTCCTCAAATGCCGCCTTATCGGTTCCGGTTTTTAATCCATAAACGATTTTAGCCCCGGGTTTTGCGGCCAGGATATACCAAATCTCATATTTACCAAGCTCGCCCTCGTGTTCCAAGGCATAGGCATTTCCTGGATGAACCTGGACAGATAGCTTTTCGCTCGCATCAAGGAGCTTGATAAGCAAGGGGAAGCGTTCGAATGCCTGAGACGGGGCCTTGACACCCAAAAATGCCGTACCGAAATCGCCAATCAATTGGGGAATACTCTCCCCCGCGAGCGGCCCGTTACCGACCCGGCTGAGGCCATTGGGATGAGCGGAAATCTCCCAGCTCTCCCCGACACGGTCTGATGGCAGTTTTCGACCAAATTCAAGTGCAAGCCCGGTACCGCCCCAGATCCGTTCCTGATAAACCGGGGTAAATTTTAATGGATACATGATTGTTCACCTCAAATAGCGCCGGTTCCTTTTCCATCGGCTTTGTGCCACGCGAGCGGGCGCGACTAATACCCAAATTCTAGCAGACCCTTTTCATTCCGTCAAGCTTCGCGAGTGTGATAACGCCCGTGCCGGGCGTACAAAAAACAAACCCGGGAAAACCTCCCGGGCTCAATCCATTTATTCATTGACGAAACATTAAACATTAAACAACATATCTGCATAAGTCGGGAAAGGCCAAACCTTCGCATCCACCATTGTCTCCAGACGATCGGCCTCAACCCGCAAACGGCCCATAGCGGCAAAGACCACATCCCGGAAATATTCTGCGATTTTCAATGAATCCTCGTTCTCTTTTTCGGCTTCGTTCAATGCTTTCTCCAAAGCGGTAAGATTCCGGTTAAAGGCCGCCGTGGTTTCAGTGAGAGTATGCAGCAAATCCTCAAATGCCACCACATTGGCTTTCGCCGAGGCGGTCTTGATCTGGTTGAGTGATTGGGCAACCTCTCCCGTATACTTCAAAATTGCCGGTAAGATTTGACGTTTTGCCATGTCCAGCATGGTCAAGGCTTCAATGTTGATTTGTTTACTATAGTTCTCCAAGTAAATCTCATAATGGGAATGGAGTTCCACCTTGCTTAAAACATGATGCTTCTCGAAGAGAGTGATGGCTTTCGGGCTGCCCCAGACCTTGACGGCCTCCACCGTGGAACGGATATTGGGTAAACCCCGTTTTTCGGCTTCCTTCAACCATTCTTCGGAGTAGTTGTTCCCGTTGAATATAATGCGTTTATGATCTTTCACAATTTCTTTGATAATCTTGGGAACTTCGGCGTCGATATCCTTGGCCTTTTCCAGACGGTCGGCGATCCGCGACAATGTCTCGGCAACAATCGTGTTTAAAGTGGTATTGGGAGTAGCGATGGAAGCCGAAGAGGGAACCATCCGGAATTCAAATTTATTTCCGGTAAAGGCGAACGGCGATGTCCGGTTACGGTCGGTCGAATCCTTGCGTAATGTGGGCAGGGTCGTAACCCCTACTTTCAACTCTCCGCCGGACTTGGAATGATCGGCGCCGCCGTTCTCCTCCAGTTGGGCGAAGATGTCGGCCAATTGTTCGCCGAGATAAACCGAGATAATGGCCGGCGGAGCCTCGTTGGCTCCCAGTCGATGGTCGTTCCCGGTATTGGCTGCGGAAGCCCTTAAAATATCGGAATATTCATCTACTGCTTGAATCACGGCGGACAAAAAGAGTAGGAATTGCTCGTTTTCATGCGGAGTTTTGCCTGGATCCAGCAGATTTTGGC
>DASVMB010000134.1:0-5112 GCA_036384575.1 Bacillota bacterium | reverse complement strand
AAATCGAATTTGTCTGATAAGCTGAATAGGCCTTATTTAGAGCCATTCTGGATCCCTCCCGAATAAAAAAGTAAGTTGTTCTTGAAAGGCATGAGGCTCGAGGCATGAGATCTACTGCCTGTTCTATGCCCAGATAACTTTGGCTTTAGTCTTTCGACTCATGCCTCATGCCTGCGCCTGTTACCTATTTCCGGCTATCCATAAAAGCCCCGGATGAATTCACCCGGCCGAAATTGGCATAAGCGTTTCGGCCTTGTTGACCCTTCCGAAGCAGCGCCAATTTTTGTTTGGTCTCTGCCATCTCCGCCATTAAGCCGGCTTTGTTTTGTTGATCGATTTGTAAAACCCGGTTCAAAATCATCCGACACTGCTCATCACTATTAGCCAGACGTTCCTCAAGCCCGGGCCGATCCTTAGGCTCAATCTGATTTAGCTGGTTCTTTAATAAAATATCGGCTTGCGTAAGATCTTCGATACATTGAGCCCTTTTCCCTAAAAAATGTTCATAGCTGGTCCTTTCCGTGGAATAACTCGTTTTAAGCAACTCCTCGGAACTATCGAGTAATTCCCGGGCTAAATGCAGCTTACGGCTGATCAATTCGTCGATTTCCTGAAAACTCATTGGGATCACCAAATTCCTTAAACTTAAAATGGTCGACTCAAGAATGGCTTAGTGAGGCAACAGGCACTTGGCAACAGGCAACAGAAACTAAATGTCTTTCGTTACCGGTAATTTTACTGTTGCCTATTCCCTGTTGCCTGTTGCCTTATACTGTTTTCCTTCTCAGCGATCAGCTGCCTCCGCCCAATAGACTGGTAAGATAGGATGATTGCGAATTCAGCCTGCTAAGCGCCTGCTCCATGGCGGTAAACTGGTTCCAAAGCCGGTCTTCCTCCTCGGACAGTAGGTCTTGCTTCGTGTCGATCTGATCTCCTAATTCCGATAACTGTTTTCCGAGAATACTGTCATTGATAGTACCGGTGGATCCAACATTGTCTAATATCTTGTTGATATTCTGGTTGACTGTATCATACAACTTATAAAAAATACCTTTTGTCAGTTCCGACTTCTGGGTTTTTTGATATTTGACAGTATCGCTGTCCGTGGCCACGATGCCCGGATCATCAAAGTTGGTAAGCAGCCGGATGACGCTGTCCGCATCGTTGGCCAAAGCGGCTTTGAACTTATCCTGGTCAAAATAGAGCTTCCCGTTTTCGGTATAGTCGCCGGTGGTGATTCCGATCTGGCTGAGTGCGGTGTAACCGACCTTAACGGTAGCCCCATTGCCCAGTCCCAACTGACCCAGGGCGTTTTGATCGTCGGCGTCGTTAAACGTAAACGAGATGTTGTTGGTGGTGAATTTCAAGGCTCCACTCCCGGTACTGCCAACCGTTATCGCCCCTGTTCCAAAAGCAAGGTCGAATTTGTTTTGAAGGGCGGTTTTTAAATCGTCCCGGGTATAGGTTGTCGGATCCAGGACTATCTCTTTGGTCGTTCCGTTAAAGGTCACCTTAAAGTGGTTCGCCCCGGTCAAATCGACGTTATCAGCTACCGGCAGACCGGTAATGGTTAACGGATTCGTAACCATCCGCGACAAACTCGATCGCATCTGCTGAAGCGTATCCGAGAGCAAGGAGTCGTTATGCAAGAGGCCCTGTTTGGCCATTTTCTCCCAGGCGGTAATCTGATCCTCGCTCATTTCCTTTTTTTGTTCATCGGTTAAGGGCTCGTAATAGGTATATTTACTGCCGGAAGTGGCGCGTTCCTCGTCAACGGCGGTATTCATGGCGCCGATGATCTCATTATATTTATCAACGAAATCCTGAACCTTCTTGGTGACATCCTCGGAATTACTGCCTACGGTGACAGTCGTGGTTCCTTCCCCGGTCAAGTTGAAGGTCACATTGTTGATCGTAAAGGAATTACTCGTTTTCTGAATGGTTGAGCCATTCAGCTTGATTATGGCGTTGGTCCCGCCGGTCTCCTTCGATTGATCGATCCCGAACAATTGAGTTAAAATACCGTTCGGATCGCTTAATTGGATCTCGGCGCCGCCTACATTGTTATCTCCGACCGCAGTGGAGTTGAGCACCAGCTTGTCGCTGAATTCATCGTAGTAGGCCGTGACCCCGGCGGCGGCATTGCCGTTAATCGTGTTGATAATGGTATCCAACGTATCCCGGTAGGTAAAGGAAAACGCCTGGCCGTTGATGACGAATGCGAAATTGCCGTTCTGTTGTTTGGTGTCATCGGTTTTATCCGCAAAAAAGCCGGAGTTGATGAATTGATCCCGCTGGTTCCATAGGGAAACGCTGGAGTCGATGGTTTTCCGCTGCGCATCGGATGTAGTTCCGGTCCCAAAACCCAGCTCTTGCAAAACATCGTTGGTCGAGCCCGGTTGCAGTTTGATCGCGGTGTTATTCGCGTCGGCGGGATTGGTATAGGTGAACTTCAGTTGGTTGGTACTGGTTACAGCCACACTTACTTTCCCGTATTCCGAGTTGGTGGAGACAAGTGCCCCCAATTGTGTATTGATCTCATCGGCGACTTCCTGCAAGGTATGTTCGCCGTTGGACAGACCCGATAGCGTAATCTCTTGGACCGCCAGGCCGCCTACGGAAATCCTGAATCTTTTATTGGAGTCGTTAATGGTGATCTTTCCCGAACTGATGGCGTTACCGCTCAGCTCTTTGCTGTTGGCGCCGTTGGCGAATTTCAAAGTATCCAGACCGGTATTGCCCGCAACTGAATTCAGGGTGATGCTACGAACCTTACCGTCCGATTTTAACCCGGTGTGAAACATCAGGCTCCCGTCGGAGGCCGCCTTTACATAGACCGGTTCACTAAACCCAGCCCCATTGAGCTGGGTCTGAATATTGGTTGCCAGGTCCTTTACCGACGCATAATTACCGTTGGTAATCGTGATATTTTTTGGGACACCGTCTACTGTAATGGAGAATGAATTATTCGTATCACCAATAACAATAGGAGCATCAGTCGACGCTGATAATGCCCCGCCCGTGACGGTCGTCCGGATTGACAGCGACTGTTGACTTTGATTCTGGGCGGATTGGGCCAATGCTTCAACTTCCAGCCTGTAACTGCCGCCAGCGCGGGAGTTGGCCGTGGCCGTAGCCACCTTCTCATCGGTGGAATTGGCGGTCTTGGTTGTATAGGAAGAAGTCAGCTTCAGATTCAATAACATATCACGGAGCTTGGATAGCGCCGTATTCTGAGTCCGGTATGCTTCCTGTTGCCAGATGAGTTTCTGTTGCTTCTGTTGTAATCGGTTAAGCGGCGCTCTAGACGCCTGCATGATCTTATCAATTGTGGCCTGGGTATCCATGCCGGATACGATTCCATCAATTCGCAAACCATTATTGGCCATGATCAAAACCTCCTTATAAAGTCAGACGAATTCAAAACGAATCCCTTATTATAAGCGTTCATCCACAAAGAAGCCAATCATCTCGTCCATTCTTTTGATCATATTCAGGATCTCTTCCGGCGGATATTGGCGAATCACTTCGTTGGTCCGTTTATCCAGGATCTTGACGACTTCCCGGTTGGTGTCCTTATCGATGGAGTATTCGAAGCCCACATCGACGATCTCGTTGAATTTTTTCTTCAACTCATTCATCGATTTCTCAAGGTCCTCCGGTTTAGGAAAGGTGTTGGCTTTTAGCGTTTCCTGACTTTGATTGAGCGCCTCCGGAACACCCGGCTTCCTTGCCGCGGCTGAATCCGGATTGAGACTGCTGGGATTGACATTGTTGACAGTATTGGCTTTATTATCGGCATTAACAATGTTGTTCGGCTGATTTGTCATATCGACCTTCATCACATTTACCTCCTTGTAACCCCATTTTTTTGGAGCTTTCCTTACCTATTATTTCGGGAAAATATTTGGAAAAATATATAGTACTTTTCTCCTAATATTTGATTATCGGTTTTAAAAATTACAGCTGCATAACAGGTTGAAAAAGATTGTTAAATATTCGTTAATAAAATAAATACGCTTTGTGTTGCTTTTCGAAGCAGTTGATCCAAGTAGTATGAAGTCAATAAGTTTCCAGGTTTTGTTTCACACTTCAAAATTCACTCTTCTCCTTTTCCCGAGAGCGATCTCAATTCCTTGCCGCACCCTCCCGGGACCATATCCGTCGATCAATTTTCGCCCTTTGGCGGCCAGGCTCCAGCGTTCTGAAATATCAACATTCCGGATGGATTCACTCAGTTTCCCAAAGTCGACCTGATCATGCCATCCCAGACTCTTGATATATCCCGACCGGGTAAGACCTGTAACAAGAAACTCTTGATTATCAGCGATAATCACGGCCGAAGTCGGCACACCGCAAACACATAACTCGTAAAGGGTGCTGCCCCCTGCCGATATGGCCAGGTCGGCCTGGAGCATCAGTTCCGACATTCGCCGCACCTGATGATGGAGGCGGATATTGGGGTATGATTTGCTCAATTCCTGCAACTCACAATCAAAAGGATTACTGGGGCCGACAACGACATCCAACGTTACCGAATCCAAGGTTCTATCCTGTCGCAACCCATGGATTAAGCGGGCCGAAAAATTCACCGGATCCGCCGCGCCCATGGTGATCAATATCCGGCTAACCGCAGTTTTCAGTTGGGCCGGGGAAAGGTTTTGAAACTCCTTGCGGATCAGATTATACCGGGTTCCTAAGAGCAAAACCTCATCCGGTTCATATTTTTGATAACCCCAGGTTTCCGCACCGAAGTTGCCGTTGATGAGGATATCGACCGGATAGATGAAACGGTTCAGGTCGTCGATGTAGCATAATAACCGGAGGATACTTTTAAGTCTATGGAAATAATCGCGATCCACCCGATAAGAGTCAACGATGAGGCAGTCCAAATGTTGTGAAGTGATAATCGCCGCAATGGCTTCCGACTCCTGACCGTGGCCCGTAGTTACTGTTCTGAATCCGGCATCAGTGACCGTTTCACGGCCGTCGCGATGATTGGAAATAAATATCACTTCGTGACCGGACGCTTTAAACTCTTGCGCCAGCGTCAGGCAACGCATGATGTGGCCCATCCCGATCCCGGGGCCGCCCTCGGCGCGAAATCCGATA
>DASVMB010000133.1:0-2741 GCA_036384575.1 Bacillota bacterium | reverse complement strand
CCTGTTGCCTGTTGCCAAATTAATCACTCCTTGGTGATGACCCGGATGAACTTCAATTTTCCGACCTGGATTACATCCCCATCCGTCAATGGCGTTATTTGAAAGGTCTCAATCTTTTGGCCGTTGACCCTTACCGCTCCCTGTCCGATTAGCCTTTTCGCCTCACTACAACTTGTTGTCAAACCTGCATCCACCATAAATTTGACAATGTCCGTCCCGCCGGTACCGGTCAATTCCTTGGGCAGTATTCTTTCCGGAATATTCTCCGGGACAGCATGCCGTTGAAATACCGATGTAAAATGTTCCCCGGCCAAATCGGCAGCAACCTTCCCATGGTAGAGCGAGGTGATTTCCCAAGCCAACCGCATTTTGATATCCCGGGGATTGACTCCCTGATGGACAAGGGCTTCTTTTATCTGATCCAGTTCATCGGGGTGAATGTCCGTCGCCAGTTCAAAATATCTGATAATGAGACTGTCGGGGATGGACATAACCTTACCGTAAATATCATCCGGATTTTCATTGATCCCGATATAATTGCCCAGGCTTTTGCTCATCTTCTCCTGGCCATCGGTGCCTTCAAGCAGCGGCATGAACACAGCCACCTGACTCTCCTGACCGTAATCCTTTTGCAGGTTTCGGCCCATGAGGATGTTAAAACGCTGTTCGGTACCGCCAATCTCCATATCTGCCTTTAAGGCAACCGAGTCATATCCCTGCATCAAAGGATAGAAGAATTCATGTACCCCTATGCTTTCATGAACCTCGAAGCGTTTATGGAAATCATCCCTTTCCAGTATTCTGGCGACGGTACATTTTGAAGCAAGCTCCATGACTTCGACAAAATTGAGCCCGGCCAGCCATTCGCTATTAAATCTGATCTCCGTCTTTTCCCTGTCAAGTACCTTTAGAATCTGCGCTTCATAGGTACGGGCATTGTCAATTACCTCTGCCCGGCTCAATTGCTTTCTCGTCTTTGATTTACCGGTCGGATCGCCGATCATTCCGGTAAAATCGCCGATAATGATGACGGCCCTGTGTCCCAAGTCTTGAATTTGTTTGATTTTCCGTAAAACAACTGTATGGCCCAGATGAATATCCGGCGCCGTCGGGTCGAGCCCTAGTTTCACCGTTAGCGGCCTGCCTCTTTGACGGGCTTTGATCAATTTTTGTTCCAAGTCGTCCAGATTGATGATCTCCGCCGCCCCCTTCGCGATGATGCGAATCTGTTCCCGGATGAAATCCATAGAAAACCCTCCTTTTGTAAATAAAAATTCCCGCCCTCTGGGTTACCAGAGGACGGGAATTTAATCCCGTGTTACCACCTCAATTTATCAACGTCTTGCGACGTTAACCTTCTCAAGTACGATACCGAACCAATTTGCATCCAGGCTAAATATAGAGACAAAGTGGTTTGCAAGTATTTATACCCTAGCACGATAACGGGTGCAGGTTCCCGGCAACAGCCTACTCGGCAAAGCCTTTTGGTGTGCGGCTCAGAGAGGTATTCGGAAAGATATCTCCTCGCCCCTCTCACCTGCCGGGAACTCTCTGTCAGGACCGATCTTTCTTACTTCTTCTCATCAACGCCATTCGATTATTTGGATTATTATAGCAATTTAAAATGCGTTATGTCAAGATAGTTTCTACTGTACGAAGGTTTTTAAGTTATCATCCCGGTCGAACCAGTATGCGTTTATTAAATAGCCAAACGAAACCAAAAAAACCTTGATCTGTTTTCCCATCGGTACAATATGATATACTCAAAAGGAAAAATCTAGCGATTAAATCCAGTAAGAGGTTTTACTTATGGAAAACTGGATCGTTATCTCCAAGTTTATCATTTTAGCTTATATTATCGGCCGACTTGTAGAGAATAATCCACCGACTCGCAACGGCCTGATTATCTTATTTTTATTGATATACATCTGCCTAAACATGGCTTTTCATCTCAGTAAACAAAAACCGGCCAAACAAATCTGGCTCGGGGTGTCGGCGATTCTCTTAAGCATCGGTTCCCGGTTCCTTTATTCACCGGTCATATTGCTCCTGCCGCTCAATATCTGTGAATTGGTCTACTTATACAGCAATCATCCGTGGCTGTTGATTACCGGCGCATTCATCCCCATATTTTTGGTTCAAAAAAAACCTTGCTGGAGTATGGCGTTATCGCCTCTTTCAGCTGCCTCATCTATCTTCTAGCTGATCAATCTTGGCGGCGGATCCAAATCTTAACCGGCGAGAATGACAAGCTACGGGAGAAGATACAGCTTTTATCCGGCCAGTTACAAAAGGACAATGCGTATCAAGATCAACTGCGCTACCTTTCCCAGTTGGAAGAGAGAAATAGGATTGCTCAAAACATCCATGACAAAATCGGTCATACCATTTCCGGAAGCTTGATTCAACTGGAAGCTGCAGCGCTTTATATCGACAATGACAGCGCCAAAGCCAAACGAATTATTGAAAAGGTGATCCCGCTTTTACGGGAAGGAATCGACCATATCCGGATTACGTTAAAAAACATCAAGCCGGCCACGGAACAATTAGGTATTAATCGTATCAAATTGATGTTGGATGAGTTTACCGCCACCAACCGGGTCCAACCCAAACTTTTATATCACGGAGACTTGGAACGCATCTCCCAATTACAGTGGCGGATCATCCATGATAATCTCAGTGAAGCCTTGACCAATGTGTTGAAATATGCCCAAGCGAGTACTGTAACAGTCAATATTGAA
>DASVMB010000132.1:0-6173 GCA_036384575.1 Bacillota bacterium | reverse complement strand
ATCGCCCTATAATCAACCGGCGCGACCCGGCCGTTGACCATATATGCGTATTCCTGGTCAATGGTAAGATTGAAAAGATCCGGACCGTTATTGGCCGAAAAAGCCGTGAGGAGAAGGTCCGCCATTTTGCTGGATTCATTGGTAACCCTTTTAATCTCCACATTCGGATTGGCTTTTTCGAATTCCTGGATGTACCTGTTTTCCAGGGCAGTCCGATTATCATCGGTTTGAGTCCAATAATTCAGAACAATCTTGTTTTCCGCAAAAACATTGAAGCAAAGTAAAAAGACCAAGAGCACCGGGATTACGATCTTAATTCTTTTCATTTTTCCCCTCCGCACATTAAAGATGTTGATACAAAGAGTATTACTCTTTAATTCAATTCTAGGAAAACACCGTAATAAAATCTTCTCGAAAAAGTAACATCTTTGTAACGATAAAACTTCCTTTACTCATCGACATATTTATTGTCCAACCATTTGACTATTTCCGCCGTTACAATACCCCACAAAAGACCTCCGACTGCATTTCCGGCAGAAGTAGGAAAGGGGATTTTCGTAAAGAACGGCATCCGCATGATAATGGCGACTCCATAAATAAAAAAACCAATAATGAATCCGGTGAAATTACCGGTCCGCTGGAACTACATCGGCTTCCGTAACTTTACCCGGCTGAATCCCGACAAAAATCGGCCTTTGTCCTGCAAAATCCGGATGATTGATTCTTAAAAAGTACTCTCCGGGCGGCAGTTCCGAGAGACCAAACCAGCCGCTGCCGTCGGTAAAAGTCTGCCGGCTAATCTTTGAGCCGCCGAAATTGGCGGATTCAACCGTTATCAGAAGATGATCATAAGTCTTTCCCCCAAAACCCGATACCGTACCCATCAAGTAACCATCGAACGGATGAGATTTCCACGGCATATCGGGGACGGGTACCGGGGATGAAAAAACAGATTCGGTGACAATCTGTTGATGGAGTACCGGATCCAGATAACTCCCGGGACTCGCAAGCAAAGGAAACAGCCATTCGTTGGTTTCCGGCATATAGACGTGGGGCTGTCTGGGAAGAATCTTCGCGGATGCCGGTTGGCGAAAGTCGTCGTTACTATATAAGTTATCCCAGGCATAGGCATAGAGGGCCACACCGGTTGTGTGGTTTCCCAGAGCGGACGGCGCTTGGGCCCGTCTGATTTGATCCAACGATTGTTCGATATATTGTGAAAAAATACCCGGACCGATCACTATCTGACGGCCGTATTGATGATCTTTTTCCCACTCGATCCACCGGTTAAACCAGCCTTGTTGTATGGGATTCCATTCATTAAAATAATTCATCGGGATCACCATGTCGATGATCCCCTCTCTCAGCCAACTTAGCCAGTCTTGCGCCACATCATTATAGTTTCTGGATTTTTCCCAATCGCTCTCCACGACCGGTCCATCTCCCCAAGTGATGACCGCTGAAGAAACTTTCAAACCCGGTTTGATGGCAATGGCCTTCAGATAGATTTTTCTAACCAGATTCGCGGTCTGTTCACGACGCCATTGTAACCATCTCGGGTCATCCGGCGCCGGTAAGCCGGTAGTACCGTACTGAGCATTAAAACGGGCTACACTCGTCGGGTTATAACCCCAACCCATGCCGTCATAGCGTGAATAATCAAGGTGGATGCCGTCGACATCATAATGCTTGACCACATTCAAATAGACATCCACGGTATAATCCAGCGCATCCGGGTTCCCCGGATCGAGAAAATAGGAGGAATAAACCTTTTCAGACCAGCTTGCGTGAGTCTTGTCATAAGTCCGGTAGTAAGCAATCCAGTTGGCTCTGGCCGAAGCCTTTGGACCATGTTGATTCCAGACATGATCGGGGTTTTTCGGAGGAACCGAGCTATTCCAGGCAACCAAGGTATTCAGCCAGGCATGAATCTCCATGTGGTTTGCGTGAGCTTTATCGATTAAGTATTGCAAAGCGTCAAACCCTTGCGGAAGTTTGGGATCCTCGGTCCGGGGCTCGATGCTTTGATTGTAATAAGCATCCCCTCTGCGCCGCACCTGGACGATGAGGGTATTGATGTTGGCAGTTAAACAATCTTTGATGAGTTTATCAATTTGATCCGGAGTTTTTGCCCCGTCATGAAAGGCATCCACCCAAATTGCCCTGACTTCCGGCCGGATTGGTTCAGCCTTGATAGACAGATCCTCACCCATAACTATTACAAATAAACCGATTACAATCAACATTACCCGATAAAAATGACGCATCAATTGTCCCCAATCGTTTTTCATCTCGTGCTACTTTTAAAAATTGGATTCTGGAAAAAACTTGGCTATGTTCACAGGACCAAAAAATCATTGGCAACTGTTTCAGTTTACCTTGGTGATCCCCGGACGCATCATGCGGACGTATCGTTCCAAACCGCTGATGATGGCGTTGGCGCAGGCCGAACGGAAACCATCTGTTTTGAGATACTCCTCTTCCTCGGGGACGATCATATAGGCAGACTCAACGAGTATGGAAGGCATTTGCGGAGTACGGGTGAGCGCCAGGTTATCGTAGTACAACCCGTCATCCGGTAGATCAAATTCGCTGCCCGGGCCGAAGATCTCACTGTAAGCCGTATGAACCTCTTTAGCTAACGCCAGACTCATCGGAGTGAAATAATAAACTCCAAACCCCCTTTTGATGAAGGGATTACCGCCATCGGGGAGCGAGTTGTTATGAAGACTAATCAGGATATCCGCCCTATTTTGCCAGGCGATCTGGGGCCGTTTGCCTAAAGGAACCCCTTCATCACCTTTACGAATCATGATTACATCGGCGCCTTTTGTTTGAAGTTTCTGCTTCAGATTCAACGCCTGGGCTAGATTGGCGTCCTTTTCAAGATAGCCGGTCACCCCAACTGCACCGCTATCAGGGGAATGACCGGCATCAACCGCAATGGAAAGCCCGGCCAAGGGGGAATCGTTACTGGTAACCGGCGGTGGCGTCCGCAACTCAAGGACAAAAGTAGTTCCTTCATACCGGGCATCATAACCCCACCAGCCTTTTGGGATGGTGTAGACCCGCAGCCGATATGTTTCCTCGTCATCCTGGAACCAGCGGATACTTTTGATGATACCGGCTGAAGGATTTGTTATCAAATCGGTATTCGAAAAAGCGCCGTAGAATGAGAGGTCCACATGATCACCCTCAAAATCGGGATCGATGGCAAAGGGAATTTTCCGTCCCAGCGGAATACGGATAATCGTAGAATGATTATCGGCACGAACCGAAACAGCCCCAACGACAACCGGCGCCGGTGTTGTTCCTTCCGGCAGCATCCTCACCTGACTCGAACTTACCCATACCGTTTTGGTTTTTGTCAGTCGCACCCGGTATTCATCCCCAATTCTCCCTGTTATCTGCAGCAATGTACCGTCAGGAGGAAATAGGAGATACCCTGCCTTGTTATCCGGAGACAATTGCGGACCGGCCCGCAGAATCACATCCGGGGAAACGGTTTCCGCCATTACCGGGAGGCGGTTCTGAAACAATGAGATGGTGCCGGTTGCTTCCTTGGATACTTTTTGGTTCTTCTCATTGATAAGGGTTACTTTGATTTTAGATTGTTTCAGCCTGTCCTTATTTCCAATCCGATACAATCCATAATACATACCACCGGGAGCAACCTGGGACTCGATCATCGGAAATTTTTTGCGGACGCCTTTCACTGTAAAGAAGGCGTTCATACCGGGACTGCCTTTACAGACAACATTCACATCATCCCCGGGAAGCAGTTCCTGAGCCTGCTGCGGGGTTACGTACTCAATGGTTAATGGTGAAACCGGTGTTGGCTGCGCAGGTGTAGCCACAAAAACTGTCCGGGTGACCTTGTACGTATCATTACCAAGTTGAAGTTCGGCTTGGATCTCGAATTTTCCGGGGGAAAGATTAACCATGGTTAAAAAGCCGCCACCCGGGTGAACCGGCACCGGAGCGCCATTAATCCAAAGTTTCCCCCCTACCGGAACCGAACCGCCGACAAAGGTCGAAGATAACGCGGGTAAATGTGCATTCTCACCCGGCGCAACAATCCGAATCGGGTTCGTTGACATAGGTGTTACCGAAGGAGAGCCATTATCAACCTCGGTTAACTGTGCATCCGGATTTACAGGTGATGAAATACTGATGGGTTGCTGTGTATCGTCTGCAGCCAACATAATGCCGCTGAATAAAAATATGAAAAAGAATAAAATAATTATCTTCCTCATGAGTTTTTCCTCAACTTTCTTTAGGTGATTGTTGGGGCTTTAGTTTTTATTCTCATTTTTGGGATCATTCCCTTCATCTTTTTCATGGGAAATGTATCCTTTAAGGAAAATGGAATGAAATCTTCAGGTAAAATCAAAAAGCCAGTCTTGATTCCTTTTCGACTGGCCTGGAGATAGTGAAGCTAAAATGGGAAACCTCTATTCTCCCTTTATGGCTATTCGTTTCTTAAATTAATATTGTCATAATCAAACAGTCTCTCCGTAAACCACGCCGTATGCACATCTTCATCCACCAAATTGTGTTCCAGGATCCTTTCCAGCTCCTCCCCAAATTCATCCCGGATGGTATTGATTAAACCGGTATAATCCTTCATTGCCTTATTCTCAATCATGATGTTGGCCTTTAATGTGGTTTCAATTCCGAATAAGGAAATGATCTTACCGGCAATCCTTCCGATTACCGGCGAAACAATACTGCCTAACCGGGTCGGTCTTCCCCCCAATTCCTTGATGATATCCCCGATATTGTCCACATGATGTTGTTCGACCCAGGCGGTGCGTTCAAAAACGATGCTTTCATAACTACTTTTAAATGCCCTGCTCTGAGCCATATATAGATCAACCTGGTTAAGCTCCAGGCTATAAAACCAGTTTAATTTGGATAATAATTGTTTCCTGTTCACCATTGTCTCCGTCAGCTGGTTTCTATATTTACACTGTCCAACCGGATAGTCGAATATTCCCGCAGATGCTGTTGAATAAAACTGGAGCTATGGATGAATTTTTCATAAAATGGATTATACCCTTAATAAAGTATCCTTGTCCCTCCCATTTCCTTTTACATCAACCGATATCCCACCCCGGGTTCTGTAATTAGATGGATGGGCTGTGAGGGATCCTCCTCGATTTTGCGACGCAATTGACCGATAAATACCCGTAAATAATGGGTTTCCTGTTCATAACCGGGTCCCCAGACAACTTTCAGTAATTGGGTATTGGTAAAAACCCGGCCCGGACTTGCGGCTAAGGTTTTTAAGAGATCATATTCGGTGGGTGTCAACTTAATGGGACGTTCGGCCACGGAGACAGTACGTTTGGCCCGATCAATTCGGAGATCCACGAGCTGTACAAGAGGCTCTTCCATATCCTTGGACAAACGCCGTAACGCCACACGGATCCGGGCCAGAAGCTCGCCCATGCCGAACGGTTTGGTGACATAGTCTTCCGCTCCTGCATCCAGCATGGCGATCTTCGTCATTTCTTGCTCTTTTACAGACAAGACGATTACCGGTACTTGCGACCATTCCCTCAGCCGCTTGAGAACTTCCAACCCGTCCATATCCGGGAGTCCCATATCCAGTATGATCAGATCCGGTTTGGACATCACCGCTTCATTGAGTCCGTCCCCTCCCAATGAGGCTTCGATCATTTCAAATCCGTGGGCTGTCAGCGCCACTTTCAGAAAGCGACGGATCTGCGGTTCATCGTCAATGACCAGAATTCGACAGTTTTTTTCACTCATGGCTTGTCAACCCGTTTCCTTCAGGAATACCCTTCGGAGAATTGGCGGAGATCGGTAAGGCAAAGGTAATGGTTGTTCCTTGGCCCTCCGCACTCTCCGCCCATATCCTACCTCCGTGGGCATTGATGATCGCCTTGCAAATCGTTAATCCCAAACCGGTCCCCTTAGCGGCTTGGGATGTTTTCCCCCGGTAAAACTGATCGAAGATCGCGCCAATCTCATTTGAAGGAACTCCTTCGCCCCGATCGCGGATTGAAACAAGGAGTTCGTTATGTTGACACCGGGCTTGTAAGGAAAGCTCCGTTTCGGGTGGCGAGTATTTAATCGCATTATCCAATATATTGACCAATACTTGTTCAATTAACCCCATATCCACCCGGATCATGGGGAGAGCA
>DASVMB010000131.1:0-3083 GCA_036384575.1 Bacillota bacterium | reverse complement strand
AGGAGGCGGAGATGGTTTCCCTGATAAACCAGGAAAGAGCGAAAGCTGGTTTACCCGATTTACAGGTCGATCCCACCTTAGAACAACTGGCTGAAACCAAGAGCCGGGATATGGTCCGCTTCAACTATTTCGGCCATTCTTCCGAAAGGTTCGGCACGGTTTACGATCAGTTGGAACATGCCGGAGTCAAGTATCAGATTGTCGCCGAAAATCTGATTGGTGCATCCAGTTGCATCAAGGCGCTACAGTCTGAAAATCAAAGCCCGGCTCACCGCAGTAATCTATTGAATCCCAATTTTACCCGGATTGGAGTTGGGGTCGTCCGTGGTGGTCCGTACGGCTTAATGATCACCCAGATCCTAATTCGGTAAAAATCTCAAATTGAACGATTGGATAGCGACGAATGGCTCCCTTCACCGGGAGCCTTCTTTTTATAGTGCTTTCGGCATAAATCGTCGAAGCGGCTCCGGGCCCGCGTGGCTAAATCGCACATTCCCGTAGGCATGCATATAATGTAATCAAAATGAATCGCGCATTTGCGCGGTATCACCTTTCCGGCGTATGATCTACGCCAACCTTTCATGAAAATTGTTCGGACGGTGATTCATACCCTGTAAAAATCTACACCGTTCAGAACAGATCGAAAGGAGGTAGAATTAATGGATAAAGATAGGGTCAATGATGAAGCAACAGCCTCCCCGGAAACTCCCGATGTTCCGAAAAAGAAAAAGACCGTCAAACCGAAACCGGTTGAAGTCATAGAAAAGGCATCTACTAAAAAGAAATCCAAAACCAAGTCCAAAGGAACAACAACCAAAAAACGAACCGCGAAAACCAAGAAAACACTACTTACCAACCAGCCGGAGGTTGAAGAAGGATTACAACCGGACCCAATTATTAATGATCTAATGATTCATGTACAGCAAATGCCACCAGAAGCCTCGGTTTTTTCGGGTGAAGTTCCTCAGAAAGTAGAAGTAGGCATGTTATCGAATCAGACGGCAAATCCTGCCGTACCATATAGAGCAAAAGCGGTTTTAAAAACGGGGTCTCTATCCATGGGTCAGGTAGAGGCCGGTTCCAAATCTGCGGAGGTTCTTACATCTCAGGGTCGCCAAAAACCTGTCTTAACCGGAACGAAGCTCAAGGTATCAGCGTTACTGGATTCACCAAGCGCATCGGATTCAGAGAGTCTGAATCGCCGAGACGGTTCATCCAATTCGGCTTCAGAGTCAATGGATGGAAAATCTATGAGTAGTGCAGCATTTGATAGCATGCCGGTTCCAGTAAACCAGTTTATTCAGCCGAATCAACCCGTTCAACCGTTCCAACCCATGCAATCGGAAACCGTTGTTTTAAGCGGTAGTGGGCAAGTGTGTGCTAGCCAGAATGCGATTTTGCCCTTAACTGCAATTAAAGTTCGTAATATCGTAGCCAAGGTCGTTAAGCTGACTGCGGAGATCATTCCCAATAAAGTAATTGTCCAGGGCGTTGTTCATGAGCAGATCTTCTTTGTGGCTACGGATGGCATTGTACATCATATGGCCGATGATGTGAACTTCAGCACTTTCATCGATATCCCCGGAGCGGAACCCGGAATGAATGCCGAGGCAAGCGCGGAGATCGAGGATGTCATCTCGGAACTGGCCCTCGACGGCTTAAGTATCCTGAAAAAGATCATCATCGAGGTCTTCATCAAAGTCACAGAAACGGTACAGGTCAATCTGGAACAAGGTAACGGTCCGATTGTCTTGCTAAATCAGGTGATCGGAGAGAATTCCGCCCAAACCTTGGTGGAGTCGGATTTCACCCTGGGTATTCCGGCACTGAAGATCGATGAAATTGTAGGAACCGTACGGGATCTAGAAGTTGAAACCATCAAAGATAAGGTCATTATCCAAGGTACGCTTCATAAGCAGATATTCTTTATAGACAAAGCCAACTTCGGCCGACACGAGGCAGAGGATCTCCATTTCAGCTTGTTTGTGGATATACCGGGTGCGACCCCCGGAATGGATGTACAGGTTCATCCGCGGATTGAAGCGATCTTCTTTAATTTGATCAGTCCGGTTTGTTTGCGCCAAAAGGCGGTTTTGGAATTCTTCGTCAAGGTGACCGAAAGTGTGCAACAGCCGGTCACGGTTGGCAGCGGATCTCTCTTCAAAGTAGAGGAGTTCATAGGTGAAAATACCGTTCAGGAATTGAGTGAGTCCTTGATCACCCTTGCCACTCCCGCGATTAAGATCAGGGAGATTGTAGCCCGGGTTCGGGATGAGACCATTCACGTGATTCAGGATAAGGTGATTGTTCAGGGCATCATTCATAAGCAGATCTTCTTCATCAGCACAGACAACATCGAGCATCACCAGGCCGAGGATGTTCCGTTCTCACTATTCCTCGATATCCCCGGCGCAAGCCCCGGCGATAATGTCCATCTCCGCCCGGTGATTGAGGCGGTCTTCTTCGAACTGGTCTCATGCAATCAATTGCGGCAGAAAATTATCCTCGCGGTTAACGCAGTGGTCACCCGGTTTGCCCAGCTGAATCTGGTCAACGGCCTTGGCGGACCACTCTTCAAAATAGAACAGGTCATCGGCGAGAACACCCGCCAGGTATTGATTGTCGAACGAGTCCGGATTGCTCCGACGCCTGTTTCACCTGTTGAGGTGGCTCAGGTTACCGTGGTTTTCCCGTCCGAGGTCGTCGTGGCGGAACAGCAGACCATCGTGCAAAACCAGGTTCTGTTACCGATTCAGGCGATAAAAGTCAAGGAGATTCAACCGTCCATCGCCAATCTGGTCTTCAACGTGGTACCTGATGGAGTGGTTGTGGAAGGATTCGTCTGTAAAACCGTGTTCTTCGTAGCAACCGACAATATCGTCCGTACCGTTCACGAAAAGGTGCCCTTCTCAGTACTCGTGAGTACTCCGGGGATAACGGCGAGTCAGATCAGTAATGTTTTCGTAGAGATTGAAAATGTCTCCTTCAATTTGAACGCGACCTGCACCGCAGTCAATCAAATTATAGTTCTCAAGGCGATCGTCGAGGGCTCCTCGGTTACACCTTCAAGCGTTACGGTAATT
>DASVMB010000130.1:0-4993 GCA_036384575.1 Bacillota bacterium | reverse complement strand
CGCAGTGGAGTAAGGCCACATAGTTTAGGAGGATTTTGCCGGAAACCGCATCCTTAAAGCCCCGGATGCGCTCGTTGAGGTTATCGGCCTCAATGCCTCCGGTAAGTATGGCAGTGCGCAAGCTCTTTTTGGCCAACCCTTTCTCGGCGATGATCCGAACCATCGCCTTGCCGCAGGCGAGACCGGCCCGGTAATTATCGGTGCCGCAATAAAAGAGCCGCTGACTTTCGGGACAGTCGGCATCCATTGTGGCCACCTTGATTCCGGCGGCTGCGGCCCGGTCGATTACCCCCCGGATCTTTTTCGGATCGCTGCAACTGATAGCGATAGCGTCCACTTTACGCCAGATGAGGCCCTCGATGATACGTACCTGTTCATCGGGGTTGACCTTAAACGGCCCCACCCATTCCAGAAGGACTCTATGTTCCCGGGCTGTCAATTCTGCTGCTTCTTTGGCATCGACAAAAACCGGATTATCGAGTGACTTGGGAACGATGGCGATGATAATCTGCCGGCCACCCCGGGCGGGACGGGAATCCGCTCCGGATACTTGAGCGAGCGGGACGGGAAGTAAAAGAATGCCGGTAAACGCCAAGAGGAATAGAAACCCACGGCGATAGCGATAGGGCATAAAAATCACTCCTGACCGTAAAGGTTGTAACCCACGGGGGAGGTGTTCCGTGTTTCCGCTTGCATCCGTCGATGCGACAATTTGTAGTGCAATCTTTACGAAACATTCCGTATACATTATATATCATTTTTATCATTGATTATTCTATTTTTTGAAATGATACTTCATTTGGCAAGAGGTCTTCTCATTTTGAAGGGAAAACCCCGTCCGAATCGAAATAAATAAAAGATACCCCTAGAATTTCTCGGAAGTGAAGTGGCGCATTGATGAAAACAAAAACCGGTGTGGACCGTTCGGCACGCGCCCCTTCCCGGATCGGACTCGCCAAGGAACGTTCGCTTCATGCCGCTATCAAGGAATGGTACGCTGAGCCCGGGGATGAGTTCGAGGTCGGGGTGGACGGTTACGTCATTGATCTGGTACGGCCGGCGGGGCCGGATGGCCGGAAGCTGCTGATCGAGATCCAGACACGCAATTTTACGGCGATCGCGCCCAAACTTCAAGCCCTGGTCGCCAGGTACCAGGTACGGCTGGTTTACCCCATCCCCCGCCGGAAAACCATCATCCGGATTACGGCCGATGGCGAGGTATGCGGCAGCCGCCGTTCCCCAAAGTCCGGTACTGCGCTGGACCTCTTCAGAGAGCTCGTCCGGATTCCGAAGCTCATCAACGAACCCAATTTCTCCATCGAGGTGCTGCTCATCGAGGAAGAGGAGATCCGCCGGGCCGATGGCCGGGGCAGCTGGCGCCGGAAGGGAGTCAGTATCGCCGATCGCCGTTTGATGGCCGTGGAGGAAAGGTTGTTATTTAGGGAAAGTGACGATTTCCGTTGCTTCCTGCCTCCGGACATGCCATTGCCTTTTTCTAACAAGGAATACGCGTGTTTTTGCAAATGCAGTATTTATCTGGCACGGAAATTGACATACTGTCTGAAAAAGATGGGGTTACTTTACCAAGTCGGAAAAAGAGGTAACCAGTTGCTCTACGCCGTTCGGGATTTCGAAGGGAAGGTTTCATCGCAAGCGGCGGGATACACTGCTCCAAATGTTGAAAGCTTGGCGGTGGCTGATCGGGAAGAGTAACTTGCGGCGGAGGAACATATCGGTCTGATACTTACATTGTAAAAGCGGTTGTTGCGAATTAAGGATGTCGATATGTCAATGAAGCGTAGCTTAGTGATTATCCGGACCGAGTCCGGGAAATACGGGTTTATAGGCTCGTATTCCCGGGATAACGGTCCGTTTTGTTATTAGTCCTGTCGGATCTGAAACCTACCTTTCTTAAAGTTCAGTTTCATGGTAAGCACCCGATCCGAGGCGAAGATCCGGGCTGCAACGATCACCAGGATGATGAAGAAGACGGCTTGGTAGACCAGGCCGTAGACAACGGCCGGATAGTTGTGGAGGAACAGGAACGGTCCGGCCAGAAACGGATGGGAAAAGGGAATGGCGTAGACGATGAACCGGAGTAAGGGGGCGGCAGTGTTGAGATCGATAAACATCGTCAAAAAATAGGGGATCATGATCAAGAACGTAATCGGAGCAATCAACCCCTGGGCGCTTTTTACATTCTCGGCGAAGGCCCCTAAGATAAGCGAGATCGCCAGGGCGATGAGAATGCTTAAAAAGAGCGAAGCACCCAGCAACAGATAGGCCGGAAGATCGAGCGTCAAGCCTAATTGGGCGATGGCTGCCGCCAATTGCGGATTATGGGCCGCTGTCGAGTTGAAACCGCCGGTGACGCCGTTCATATAGGATTGGAAACCAAACATATAAAAGACCGCGATGAGCAAGGAGACGATTCCGGCGGCCACCATCTTCGCGGTAACCAGGGAAACACGGCTGATTGGCGTGGAAAGCAAGGTTTCCAAGGTTTTATTTTCCTTCTCCGATGCGATGGACACCGCGATCATTTGCGACGCAATGACAATAATGATAAACATGACGATCGGCAGAAAGGCGGTTTGCGACGTGATGAAGCCGGAGACTAGATCCGGCGTGATGGCGGCACTCCGCGAACCGATAAGCACATAATTTTTGGCGGTGACCGGGTTTTTTAGGGAAGCCGGATTACTCGCAGGCGCGCGCGCCGCTTTTTGGGCTAAAAGCCGGTCGCTGAGGTAATCGTTAATGGTTGAAACCGCCCCTTTGGCCGCTTGGGAGCCGAGTGAACCCAAGAGAGAGAAGTTACTGATGATACTATAAACCGGGATTGGCACCTGTCGGGCTGCCGCGATTTCCCGGTCCAATCCCCGGGGGATCACGATCACCGTGGCGATCTTTTCATCCTTGGCCTGCCGGAGCGTTTTTGTCAGCGTTTGGTCATGGAAACTCCGGATCCGGAAGTTTTGGGTTGCCAGTAATCCGGTGAGTTCCGCGGAAAGCGGCGATCGATCCTGATCCAAAACCGCAATCCATTGGGGGGCCGCAGCCTTCCGGGTCTCGTTTCCGGCTATATTACCAATGAAAAAAAAGATCATGACGACAAAGACGAAGGGAAGAATCATCTGCAGGGTCATCAGTTCCCGCAGTTCTTTTCGGAGCAAGGTAGCAAAGCGGTTCATCGGACCACCTCCACGAAGACTTCTTCAAGATTTGCCGCCTGGTATGCGGCCTTCAACTCAGCCGGGGTACCGGTGCGATGAATCACACCCCGATCGATAATAGCGACCCGGTCGGAGAGATACTCGATCTCCAGCATATTATGGCTCGATACCAATACTGCCATGCCTTCCTTGGCTAGATCCTTGATGGCCTGCCGGATCTCGAGGGCATTGACCACATCTAACCCGCTGGTGGGTTCATCAAGAATGGCAAGTTTGGGATGGGTCATCACCGCTCTGGCCAAAAGCAGCTTACGGGTCATACCTTTACTGTAGGTGCCGATCCGGTCGTTCAGGCGGTCACCCAACCCGGTGATCGCCGCTGCAGCAGCGACATACTCATCACGGGTATGTCGATCCGGGGTGAAGAGCTCCGCCATAAACCGAAGGTATGCGTTACCGGTCATGTTTTTATAGGCGCCGGCTTCTTCCGGAAGATAACTGATGATCTGGCGAACCTTCTCTCCGTCGTCGACCGTATCCAACCCGTAAACTTTGGAACTGCCGCTACTTGGGGTAAGGATCGTGGCGATCATTCGTAGAGTCGTGGTTTTTCCTGCCCCGTTGGGTCCGATCAGGGCAAAGATCTCTCCGGGCCGGACTTCGAAACTTATCCCCTTGAGCGCTTCGTGTTTTCCATAACTCTTTCTCAAATCCTCGACCACTAAAGCCTGTTCCATTCTTAAACCTCCGTATATTTGGAATCTTGTTAGTCGGGAAGTTTTACTTAGTATGAAACCTTTGAATTGGATCATACCACCGCCATAGGGGAATTCCTGCCGAGAATGTTGATTGTTGACAAAAATTAATCCAGGGATTATAGTGATACTAAATAGTACCACTAGGAGGAACCGGCGATGGAAATTGCTGAGGCATTGGTAAAGGTTGGTTTTACCCGGCAAGAGTCCCTGCTATACCTGACATTATGTCGTGAGGGACCTATGACCGGATACGAAGCGTCTAAAGGCACGGGTATTTCCCGTTCCAATGCCTATCTGGCTTTGGCGGGATTAGTTGAAAAAGGCGCGGCCTACCGGACTGAGGGCGAGGCAGTGAAGTTTATTCCGGTCCCCGCAGGGGAACTCACCCGTAGGCTCAGGGATGAATTAGGACGGGTGTTGGATTTTATCGCGGCCAATGCCCCCCCTGCAGAACTGCCTCGAGAACCGTTTATTACCATCGAGGGCAGGAACGCCATTATCCGGGAGTTGCAGGACCTGATCGGCATGGCAAAGGAACGGATCTATCTGGCGGCTGATTCGGCGGAGTTGAATGGTATCATGGCGGAGTTAACGGCTGCCGTATGCCGCGGGCTCAAGGTAGTGGTGATCACCGCCTCGCCCTGGAATCTAACAGGTGCCACCGTATATTATCATGCTAAAACCCCCGGGCAGTTACGGCTGATTGTCGACTCAGCCTGCGTTCTCACAGGAGAACTTTCGGGCGCAGGGCATTCCGCCTGCATTTTCTCACGAAACAACAATCTGGTCCAGTTGATTAAAGACTCCCTCACCAATGAGCTGGAGCTGATCGGTAGGAAGGATCGACCGATGGAAACTATGAATCCGGAGGGTGAATCCCATGAATGAACAAACTTTCGATTTCACCGGTACCATGGGTTTTTATGGTGCCACCAATCCCCGCAAGTTAATCGCCGATTTCGGAAGCCCGCTCTATGTTTATAATGAGGCGGTGCTTCGGGCCCGTTGCCGTGAGATGAGACAATTGCTCTCTTTGCCGGGTTTCAAAGTCCATTACTC
>DASVMB010000129.1:0-7485 GCA_036384575.1 Bacillota bacterium | reverse complement strand
TCATTCAAACCGGAAGTATTCACCGGTATTTGATATATATATTTGTTACCGTCTTGTTGTTATTGGTATATTTCCGTTTCTGCGGTTAAGGAGGTCTGAATGAGTTACATATATAACACAATTCTGCAACTAGCTGTGATAATTACCTTAGCCCCACTGGTTAACGGGATTATCAAAAAAGTCAAGGCCCTCTCGCAAAAGCGAAAAGGCCCACCGCTTTTACAAACCTATTATGATCTTTTAAAATTATTCAAAAAGGATACGGTAGTCTCCGCCACTGCATCCTGGATCTTTAAAGCAACGCCGTATATTACAATCGGGGCAACCCTATGTGCCGCGGTATTAATCCCGGTAAGTCTAAAAGTCCAACCAATCCGTTTCATGGGTGATGTGATCCTGGCGGTATATTTATTGGCCCTGGCCCGTTTCTTCATGGTACTGGCGGGCATGGATGCGGGAAGTACCTTTGGCGGGATGGGGAGCAGCCGGGAGATGATGATCAGTTCCTTGACAGAGCCTTCCCTGTTGGTCACGGTATTTACCATCGGGCTATTGTCCGGTTCTACGGCAGTTTTTGACATGATGCAAAGCACGGCCCGGTTAGGTTGGGATCTTTTTCAGCCGGTTTATTTGTTGACTTTTTTGGCACTATTTATCATTTTAATTACTGAAACCGCGCGGATTCCCGTGGATGATCCCGCCACTCATCTGGAACTGACCATGGTCCACGAAGCCATGTTATTGGAATATTCCGGTCGCTACTTGGCCCTGATGGAGCTGGGGGCTTCCATTAAACAATTATTGTTCATTACTCTTCTGGTCAATCTGTTTTTGCCCACGGATGGCTTGATTGCCATTACCAACCCGGTCATGACGGTACTGGCATCACTCGGTTTTTACTTTATCAAAGTGATCGTCATTGCGGTTACGATGGGAATCGTGGAGATTCACAGTGTCAAACTGCGGTTGTTTTCTGTCCCCAATCTGGCGGCGCTCTCATTTATCTTGGCTTTGCTGGGATTCTTTCAATATTGGATTATTGGGAGGTAACTGTGGATAATTTCTTGCAGTTTTTATCGATCGCCATTTTGATTTCCGGGTTTATCTTAGTGGCGGACAAAAGAGTGAACTCCTACATTAAAATGTTTCGCTTGCAGTCGGTGCTATTGGCTGTTATGGCCGGATTCATCGGCATCAACAGCATAATTCTCCATGGTGATTGGGAGATCATGATTGTTGCCCTGCTGACGCTGGGTATTAAGGCAATTTATATTCCTCATTTACTGAAAACCACGGTTCGCCGGGTAGAGTACAAAGTAGAAAAGGATTTTTTCCTGAATATTCCGATCTCAATTTTGATATGTTGCGGGCTCGTGATACTCTCCTACTTTACCATGACCCATATTCAGGATATTGCCGAGAACGATCTCAAGATATATTTGGCCAATGCGATGGCAGTCGTCTTAATCGGCCTGTTCTTCATGATCAGCCGTAAGAAGGCCATCGGACAGATTATCGGCTTTTTAGTGATTGAAAACGGCCTATTTACGGCAGCCATTCTTTCAACGGAAGGGATGCCGATGATTGTAGAGTTGGGTATCTTTTTCGACGTATTGACCGCGGTGTTAATCATGGGTATCTTGGTTTTCCGGATCAACGAGAATTTTGAAACGATCAATCTGGACAAATTAAAGAATTTGCGGGGATAAAAGCATGGAGATCATGATTTTAATCATTCCCTTGATAGGGATGTTGTTATTTTGGGCAACTACGAACCCGAAGGCGCTTCATTGCATCAACGGCGCCGGGACCTTGATGCTCTTCGTCATCACCCTATTGATCACTTCAAAGGTGAGTCTCCACGGTCCCATCAGTTATCCTTACCTGAATCATTTTTTCTATCTTGACGCTTTAAGTGTCATTGTGCTGGATACTGTGGCCATCGTTAGTTTGATGGTCAGCATATTTACCATCGGTTACATGAATCAGGAGCTGCGTCACGGAGAGATCACTCCCCGAAGGTTACAGTTATTCTACAGTTTGATGTATGCCTTCGTCTTTACCATGGTGCTGGTGGTGAGTACCCAAAACCTCGGTTTGATGTGGATTGCAATTGAAGCCACGACGCTTGCCTCCGCATTTTTGGTGGGCTTTTACAACCACCAGGAGTCGATCGAAGCCGCCTGGAAGTATGTGATTATCTGTTCGGTAGGTATTGCCCTGGCACTACTGGGGATCGTTTTTCTTTATATCTCGGCGGTGAATATTTTTGAAGGCTCAAAGTCCAGTTTGAATTGGTTATTCTTACTGCGGAACGCTTCCTCCCTTCATAGCAGTATTTTAAAGATCTCGTTTATCTTTGTTTTGGTCGGCTTTGGAACCAAGATCGGTTTGGTGCCGATGCATACATGGCTGCCCGACGCCCATAGTCAAGCGCCGGCGCCGATTAGCGCCTTGTTGTCCGGGGTCTTGCTAAATAGCGCTCTATATGGACTCATCAGGATACTGGCGATCGTCAACAAAAATTTGGGGAGTCACCTGTATACCGGGCGGTTACTGTTGGGAGCGGGCTTGGTTTCCATCGCAACGGCCGCTGTGTTTATCATGACTCAAAAGGATTACAAACGGATGTTGGCTTATTCCAGTATTGAACATATGGGCGTCATCACCTTCGGGCTGGGGATTTTTACACCGGCTTCGTTGTTCGCCGCCCTGTTCCATATGGTGAATCACGCCTTTACCAAGTCATTGCTCTTTTTATCCTCCGGTAACGTTTATTTGAAATATAAAACCAGAGAGATCGCCGGGGTAAGGGGTTTATTAAAAACCCTACCCGTTAGCGGTGTGTGTTTTTTACTTGGCTTGTTTGCCATTGCCGGCCTACCTCCGTTTAGTGTTTTCAGCAGCGAGTTAAACCTGATTATTTCGGCATTTGCTGCAGGGCAGTACGGACCGGCGGCACTATTTATCTGTCTGGTTGCGGCGGTCTTCGCCGGCCTGGTTCTGGTAGCCATGAAAATGTTCTTTGGCAACGATCTATCCCCGCAGATTGAACCGGGGGAGCAGAACTGGCTGGGTTTGCCGGTGTTAATCATCTTGTTGCTGGTCGTTGCGGTTACGGGAGTATTTATGCCGGAGCGGTTTAAGCAGCTTTTGGAAGCGGCTTCCGGGATTATAAGGGGGGTTGCATAGATGGGTGGCACCGATGTACTTGAGGTCTTAAATCACCAATTTCCGGGTGTGATCCGGAATTATCAAGTCTGTTACGAAAACGAATTTCGTTGCGAGGTTGATCCGGGGGAGATTGGCAGGATTGCTCGTTTTTTGAGTGACCATCTTAAAATGCCTTTGGTATCCCTCTTCGCCAGTGATGAACGGGTCATCCGCGACGGTCGGTTTGCCATTTATTATCTATTTACCCTTCGCCCAGAGAATCAATTATGGCAGTTTAAAACCATGATTTCCGAGGCGGATGGGATATTTCCCTCAATTACAACAGAGATTCCTGCAGCCAACCTTTATGAAAGGAAGATTCGCGATCTTTACGGTTTGATCCCGGAAGGTCACCCCGATCCGCGGGGTCTGGTGTTTCATCACAATTGGCCTCGGGATTTGTATCCTTCACGCCGGGATTATAAAGGAATTAAACCGCTGCGCGGAAAGGCCGAGTCGCAGTTTACACGGGTTGATGGCAGCGGTGTCTATGAGATTCCGGTAGGGCCGGTACACGCCGGAATTATCGAACCGGGACATTTCCGGTTTAGTGTCGCCGGTGAACCGATTATTCACTTGGAAGCCCAGCTTCATTATGTCCATAAAGGAATTGAAAAGTTAGCCGAGGGGCAGAGCATAGAAAAGTGCTTTTATATCGCGGAACGTATCTCCGGTGATGAAACCTTTGCCAATTCAATGGCCTATTGCCAGGCGATCGAGCGTATCGCCGGAGTCCAAATCCCCGTTCGGGCGGAGTACTCCCGGGTAGTTTTTGCGGAATTGGAACGTTTGGTAAACCATTTCGGGGATTTGGCGGGAATCTGTACCGATGTAGCCTATGGCTTCGCTGCGTCTCAGTTCAATATGTTGCGAATCTGGGCTTATCAGACCACCGAAGAGATGGGCCGGAGTCGTTTCCTACGTAGCGTGAATCGGATCGGCGGTTTACGCCGGGATTTTCTAGCAGGCAAGGAAGAACGCTTGCTTCAGCAGTTGGCGCGGATGAAGGCCGAGTTGACGGAGACCGAAGAGCTGATTAAGGCCAATAGTCTGTTCGTCGATAGGGTTGAACATACCGGAATTTTAGCGACCGAGATCGCGCGGGATTTGAATGCGGTTGGCCCTGCCGGCAGGGCTTCGGGGTTGAAAATCGATGTCCGTCGGGATCATCCCTATGCGGCATATGGCAAACTTCGCCTTGAAGTACCGGAACACGCCAACGGGGATGTAAATTGCCGGATGAACGTAAAGATCTCCGAATGCTATGGCGCGATGGATTTAATCACCCAGGCGCTCAGTCAGATGCCGTCCGGAGAGTTTTTCATCCCTATTGCCGGGATAGAGCCATATAAATCCGCTCTTGGTTATACCGAGTCGCCAAGAGGAGAGAATATCCACTGGATTATGTCCGGCCCGGGAGATACCATTTTCCGCTATAAGATCAGGACTCCCTCCTTCTGTAACTGGCCTGCGCTTTGTTATGCGGTCAAGGGCAATATCGTACCGGATTTCCCGTTGATCAATAAGAGCTTTAACCTGTCCTATGCAGGAAATGATCTATAATAATTTATTTTTGTAGAATGGATGATAGCCATGTTCCAGATGTTACGAAAGATCGTTCAATATCCCCGCTTGACTGTGGATTATCCCCGTAGGCCTTTAAAACCCGCGGATATCATTGGTAAACCTGAGGTCGACGGATCACGATGCAATGGTTGCGGTGAGTGCATCAAACGTTGTCCGAGTGCGGCGATTGCTACGGGAGTATCTCCTCAAGATATCGGATTCAACCTTGATCAATGCATCTTTTGCGCCTTGTGTGAAGATGTATGCCCCACCCGTGCCATCCGGATTACATCCGATTTTGAACTGGCCCAAAAACATCGTCAGGATTTACGCAAAGAGGCTTTAAGAGAGGTTTCGCCTTCAACCGATGCCCGGCCATCAGGTGTCGATGCCGCGGCATCTATCGATGAGGACTCTTATGAGTTGATGGGGCGCAGGATTGAGGAACGGCTCCGCAAGAAGCTGGGCCGGAGTTTACAGATCCGGGAGGTAGACGCCGGTTCATGCAACGGCTGTGATTACGAGATTAACGCAACGTGTAACCCGTTAAATGATTTGGAACGGTTTGGCATTCACTTTGTAGCTTCACCCCGCCATGCCGATATGCTTTTGGTTACCGGTACCGCCTGCCGGAACATGGAATTGGCGCTGGTGAAGACCTACAATGCCACTCCCGATCCCAAGTTGGTCGTGGCGGTTGGAGCCTGCGCCTGCAGCGGCGGGATTTTTCAGGAGAGCCCGATGGTCCGTAAGGGTATCGACAGCCTGGTACCGGTCGATGTTTATATTCCAGGGTGTCCGCCCCGGCCTCAGGCGATCATTTACGGGATATTAAAAGCGGTGGAAAGAATTTAGTCCGGTTGGCTTCGCATTCCAGAAGGGCTTCGGGATTTTTTGAGATAAATAATACGGGAGGCGCTGTGGCCTCCCGTATTGATACTAGACCAAGAGTCAGGTTGTAAGGGATTCGTTAGATCCCGATGAACATCTGGGTGAAGATATTGCCGTACTGGCTTCCGGAGGCGATACCGATACCAATCTGGTTAAAGGCTGTATTCAGGATATTGGCTCTGTGACCGGGGCTATTCATCAAGTTTTGATGTGCAATCTCAGTGGTGCTTGCACCGGCGAGATTTTCTCCGGCGGTCTTGTAGCTAATCCCGGCATTTTTCATCATATCGAACGGTGATCCATAGGTGGGCGAGGTATGGTCGAAATAATTATTGGCCACCATATCCTGGCTTTTCTTACGGGCCAATGTTACCAGGGACATATTCACACTCAGGGGTTTGATACCCTGATTGGTCCGCTCCTGGTTAACCAGGTTTACCATCTTGGACTCCTCAGTCGTGAGCCCGCTGGTTGGAGGTGCCGGAGTCGTTGGGTTCGACGGCGGAGTTACCGGCGGCTTCGGGGTAGTAGGATTCGTTGGTAGAGTCGGCACCGGCTTTGTTGGAGTCGGTTGTTTCGGTGAAGTTGGAAACCTACGATATCCATTGTAATAGCCGGGAATATAAAAACCGTAACTGCCTTTATTTACGTATGAATACCGCTGGATGGAGTAGGTGTAAGTATTGCCGTAGGCGAAGGCCGGGGCGATACTGATCACCAGTAATCCGGTAACAGTTAGGATGCAAGCAAACACTTTTTTGAAATAATTCATGAAGGTCGCTCCTTTCAGATCTGTTTTTGTTTTACAATTAGTCCCAGATTTTCAAGCCCCCAACTCTTTTGGTATAACATGATTTCGGTGGTAAGCTCTTGATCCCTTTAGGAAACTATGGCCAATCAAGGAAATTTTAGTTGTCAAGGGAAGCGGCCCGGGGATACAAAGAATGGCGGAGCAGCACCAAAGGCGTGGATCACTGCGAGCTGGTGATCACCGCCGCTGGAGAATGGATATGACCCCAAATTTGCTAAGTTTTACGAAAAAATTTTCCAATTTTGACAGGGAAAGTTGATGGAGCCTTGAATATATTGATATCATTTTATAGAGGTGGGTTTAGATTGTAATGGTGGTTAAGTTCGGATTCAGGTAACATATTTTGCAATCCGATATATCGGCTGATACCGTTATATCGTATTAGCGTTGCTGTTTTCGGTCCGCAGTTTCAATATCCCTTGCTTTATCAGCAGTAGGTTAATGGATGTGTTAGAAGCGGGGTGTACCGGTGAGAAGTAGGAACGCGGCAGTAACTCTGGCGGATTACAAAATCTTAGCCGTTGATGATGATATCGCAATCATCAAGGCGGTTAAAACGTTACTAAAACGGAACGGTTACCAGTGCGATGGGGTAACCGATCCCCTGCTTGCGCTGGAAAAGGTTCGTACCGGGAACTATGATCTGTTGATCTTGGATTACCGGATGGAGCCGCTCCGCGGAGATGAACTTGTGACCGAAATCCGGAAGTTTAACCAGGAAATCTATATTTTGTTCTTTACCGGTCATCAGGAGCTAGCCCCACCGCTCAAAACGATTAAGACCCTTGATATTCAGGGATATTGTGGAAAAAGTGATGGTTTCGACAGATTGCTGCTGGCGATCGAATCCGCGTTTAAATCTATCGCTAGGTTGCGCAAGGTCCAGAATTTCCGGGACGGGTTGAACCGGATCCTAGAGGCGGTCCCCAGGATTTGCCAAACCCAGTCTATCGAAGCGACCCTGGAAGAGATCCTTCGGGGAATTTTACCCCTGGTAAACAGTA
>DASVMB010000128.1:0-2611 GCA_036384575.1 Bacillota bacterium | reverse complement strand
AAAGAACCCGAAGGTGCTGAAAGTTTATCCAAAAGCCTGGCAAAAAACCGGGCCCGCTTGGAGGAGATCTTTGAGATCCCTCTAAACAAGGATGTTGTCATCCGTGAGTTTAAAATCTTCACCGGCCACCTGAACGCTATCCTTATATATATAGATGGTCTTACCGATCGTAATACCCAAAACTTCGCGATCCTGCAGCCCCTGATGATCCTAGAGGAAAAGGCCGGAACCGACGGGGAGCCGATCAATTTGATTTACGAACGGTTACTTCCCGAAAATCAAGTCGTCAAAGGCCGGAAGTTTCAGGAAATCATCGACAACGTCCTGGACGGATCCAGTGCCTTGCTGATTGAAGGCTCGGCTCAGGCACTCTTCATCGAAACGAAGGGTTGGGAACACCGCGGTATCGAAAAGCCCTCTACCGAGCATGTGGTGCGCGGACCTCAGGAAGGATTCACCGAAACCTTCCGTAGCAACACCGCCAGTGTCAGAAGGTATATTAAAGATCCCAAATTAATCACGGAGATTTTCCGGGTGGGCAAACGCAGCAATACTCTGGTTGGGTTTATGTACATCAAGGACATCGCCAACCCAAAGCTTGTGGAGGAAGTTAAGTACCGCATCCAATCGGTCTCCCGGGTAACCGATTATATCGCCGAGACCGGCACCCTTGAGGAATACCTGCAGGATCATCCCCATTCCCTGATCCCGCAAATGCTCTCGACCGAGCGCCCCGACCGGATGGGTGCCCATCTTCGCGAGGGTTTTGTGGGTGTGGTCATGGCCAACAGTCCCTACGCCCTGGTTATTCCGACGACATTCACTATCTTTTTGCATGCGGCGGAGGATTATTACCTGCGCTGGCCATTCGGAAATTTTTTGCGCTTTCTGCGGGCGGTGGCAATCTTTTCCGCTTTGCTCCTGCCGGCTTTTTATATCGCGGTGATCAATTATCATCAGGAAATGATCCCCACTGACCTGCTGTTGGCAATGACGGCCGCGCGGGAATCCGTTCCCTTCCCGTCGATCATCGAAATCCTTTTTATGGAGTTATCGTTTGAATTAATCCGGGAAGCCGGGATCCGGATCCCCAGCGTCATCGGTCCGACCATCGGGATCGTCGGGGCGTTAATTCTGGGCCAGGCTGCAGTTACGGCTTCCATCGTCAGCCCCATTCTGATCATTGTCATTGCCATTACCGCCCTGAGTTCATTCGTGATTCCCAACTATAACGCCTCGTTTACCATTAGATTACTGCGGTTCATATTTGTTATGTTTGCCGGATTCCTCGGATTTTACGGCATCGCCTTCGGGATATTTCTCTTAACCCTGCACATGGCCAGCCTGACCAATTTCGGGGTTCCCTTCCTCTCCCCGATCTCTCCGTACCAGCCCGAAAATAAGGACCGGGTGATCCGGCCTTTGAACTTCAACCAGCCCTACCGACCGGTCTTTCTGCGTCCACTGGATTGGATCCGCCAAAAAGATACGGCACGGCCCTGGGACCGTCCCGATGCGGTTGAAAAAGAGGAAACCCATCCCGAAGGAGGCGACTCAAGCTCCGACCAGTCTTAAACACTCTGCGACGAGCGGTTCTGATGAAGCACGAGACCAAAATAGGCCATCGCGAGGCCCTGACATTATTGGTTTTTATCATGTCCGGCAAGGTGTTTTTGCAGTTTCCCAGGGATATGGCCTCCCTTGGAGACGGTAGTGGGTGGATCATTGTCATACTCACGGGGATCTTGGCGCTGGTGGGTTTTTCCTTTCTCTATGCCCTCATCCGGCGTTTCCCTTCTCAAGACATCATTGAGATCTGTCAAACGCTCACGGGAAACTTTATCGGCACCGGCGCCGGTGTTTTATTCTTTCTGTTCTTCCTCATCACCACCTCCCTGTTTTTGCGTAAATTCGCCGAGAGCTTCATCCTGGCCATTTTACCCCAAACTCCGATCAGCGTGATTACCGCCGTTTTCTTGATTTTATTGATGTATGGTGTTTTTCTTGGCATTGAAACTCTTTCCCGGGTGGCTTGGCTTTACGGCCCATATCTTTTGGGTACGCTCATCATCATACTCGTATTTTCTCTACCCAACGGCAGCGTTTTGAGCCTCACCCCGGTATTGGGTAAAGGTCCCGGATCGATATTGAAAAATTCCCTGACGCATGTCTCGATGTTCTCCGAGATCTTATTGTTGGGTCTGATCGCGCCGCTCATCCGGGATAAAAAAAAGATTTTTGGTGTTGGTTTTTACAGCATGGGAATTGCCATTATCATCAATACTTTGGTAACCATGGTGGTAATCTTCGTCTTTAACTATGCCGGTGCTTCGGAAATCATTTTCCCCATCTTTCAACTCACGCGGTTAATTACTTACGGTGAATTCATCCAACGGGTGGAGTCGATCTTCGTCTTTCTCTGGTTCTTTGCGGCCGGGATTGAATTGAGCGGATTATTCTATGGCACTGTGGTCGGTTTCGCCGAAACCTTCCGGATCCGCAACTACCGGCCCTTAATTATCCCGATTGCGGTGATCTGTTTCACCATCAGTCTGATCCCGCCTTCGATGACTGATACCATTATTCTGAATGATTTTGTTCTCAGCAAAAT
>DASVMB010000127.1:0-4398 GCA_036384575.1 Bacillota bacterium | reverse complement strand
AAGGTATATATTGGTCCGTACTTTGATCAGATTGAGGTAATCACGAAGTTTAATGGTTTTAGGGTATACAAAGCCGGCGTCAACCAGTTCCTCGAAGGCTTCTTCACGCATCCCCCGCTTGGGCTCGGCAACGATCAGGTGAAAGATGACCAGGATGAGCAGATTGGGAACTGCCACTAAAATAAAGGGGAGACGCCAGCCAAAACTGGGACTTAGGTAACCCCCCAGGAGTTCGCCGGCAATCTGTCCGATTCCCATGACAGTGGTCATCCAGGTGACGGCAACGGCCCGTTCTTTTTCGCTGTACATGTCACCAAGCATGGAAAAGATGGTGGGGAACGAGGCGCCGACACCAATGCCGGTCAGGATCCTCAAGATGAAAAACTGCTGATAGTTGGCGGCGAAGGCTGTCAGCAAACAGGGGATTTGTCCGATCAACACTGAAATAGTGAAGAGGTTTTTGCGGTTGCTCTTGTCGGACCAGTATCCCCAAATCAAGCTGATAACCGCGCCCAACAAGGTAAATAAGCCGCTCATCAGCCCAATGGCTGCATCATCCACCTGAAACTCTTTTTCGATCGGCCCCAGAGTGGCGTTGATAATGTTTTGATCGGCATTGAGCAGGCCTACGATGAGGATCATCAGGATCAGGGTAAGGCGATGATCTGCGTGATAGCGGGACATGTTTCCTCCGTTAAGCTTTTTATGTGTATGTATCGATATAAAATACAAAATACTGTATCAATTATACGTTTCTCGGCATCCTGTGTCAATCGTTGGAAAATCATCTTCAAGTTAACGCATCCTGCAGGTAAAGACGGTTCAAACGCGAATATGGACCTGATAAAGATGTAGATAAATGAAATAAAATACGAATCTGAATCTTTCATGAATGGGTGAGAATCGGTGAATCTCAAGAAGGCGTTTTCCATGTCTGCGGTAACTGCCGGTTTGAAGGCAGGGTTTCCCATTGCCGTCGGTTACCTCCCGGTAGCGATGGCGTTCGGTTTTTTATCTAAAACGGTTGCAGTTTCCGTGGTGGATAGTTTCCTCTGTTCGTTATTGGTCTTTGCCGGAGCCAGTCAGTTTATGGCATTGAATCTCTGGCGGATTGGAGTGGCGGGTGGGGAGATCATACTTGCCACGCTCCTTTTGAACCTACGCCATCTTTTGATGAGCGCCACGGTCGCAGCGCGCCTGGAAAGCAGGGTAAACCGTTGGTTGCCCCTCGTGGCCTTCGGGGTCACCGATGAGACTTTCGCGGTGGCCGCAACCAGGCCGGAACCGTTGACAGTTTCATACCTTTTGGGCTTGGAAGGAATCGCCTACTCCTCCTGGGTCGGCGGGACAGTCCTTGGTTATCTGCTTGGTTCCGTCTTGCCCGAGGCCATCCAAGGCAGTATGGGGATAGCTTTGTATGCGTTATTCGCTGCCATTTTAGTGCCACAGGTTAAGCACTCTTTCAAGGCGGCGGTTTTGGCCCTGAGTTCCGGGTTGATCAATTTATTTTTGAGCGGAAGCCGCTTATTACCGGGTGGTTGGTCCATGGTGCTGGCAATAATCGTCACTGCCATAGCCGGTGGCTTACTGTTCCGGGAAGAAACCGGGGAGGTGCGGTCATGAGGTTTTGGATTTTAGTTGTCGGCATGGCGGCAGTAACTTATGTGCCGCGGCTGTTACCACTGGTTACATTGACGGAACGGCCATTGCCGCCGCTGTTGCGGCGTATTCTGTTGTACATTCCCTATACCGCATTGGGCGCCTTGATCATCCCCGGAGTATGGCAAGCCATTCCTGGCCGGCCTGAAGCGGCGATGGCCGGTATCGGTGCGGCGGCGATCTGTTCGTGGTTCAAGGGGAGTTTGATCGTTGCGGTTATCGCCGCGGTGGGGGTTGCCTGGGTGGTGTTGCAATTTATACCCTGAAAATAACGAATAAATGAACTGTCGTATGGAAGAGTCAAGGAATTTTGCTTGGCTCTTTTTGTTTTGGTACGGGATGTGAATTTGTGTGAACATAAGATGCATCATTGTTATGTATTATTGACAAAGATGGTTCCACTTTATATTATGGAAGACAAGAATAAATTCATTAAAAATATTAAATATGGAGAATTTGCACTGTATTAGCGGATATAAGATAAGCGTTTCGGATATTGCAGGGAGAATGTCTAACAGTAGAAAACCATCTCAAGGTCAGAGATTGGAGCGGTTTCAGAGCGATGATTGAGACTTTATATACTTTTGTCACGGGCGGGAAAAAGAGACTGTTTAAATCTTCCCACAATAGAGTTACCAAAGGAATTGGAGGGGAATATCGATGAAAATCCGTATGGAAAAACGGGATGAAAAGCCAGCCAAGTTCTGGGAGATCGAGGTTCGGGGCAAGATGGTTACAGTCCGTTTCGGCAGGAGCGACGGAGGTGTACAGACTCAGACCGAGGATGAGTTTTCTTCGCAGGAAGCGGCGAATCATGAGGCGGAGCAACAGATTGATGAGAAGTTTAAGCAAGGGTACAAGGTGGCTGCGGATGATGAAAGAGTCGAAGATACCTCCGCTCAAACTACAGCGCAGGCCGAAGCAATCATCGCGAAGATAAAAGCCGCACTGAATGAGGATTCCCTTCCGTATATTGGTTTGGAAATTGAAACGTTTCACGATGAAAAGCCGGAACCGTGGCAGAGTAATATCGGGATTCAAGCTTATTGGCCGCTTGAAATGGAGACACTTAAAGATAGCAACGGCAGGGAGTTGTCATTCTTCGGCCAGATGAATCTGGAGGAATTGCCTAAATTACCCGGTTATCCTGAAAAGGGCATTTTACTATTCTTCCTGTCACGGGAGCATTCCGACTTTGAAGAAGAAGCCCGGGTGCTTTATTTTGACACTGTCTGCCATGACGCTTCCAGGTTAAAAAGTCAATCCGGACTCAGCTTTGTAACCGAAGGTGCTTATCGAATCACTGCTGCGCCGGAGATTCAGGCAAGCCATCCTTATCCGCCGGACCGCCGTTTTGACCAAATTATAGAGCAACACGGCACGAAGGATAAAAAGGTCATGGAATTGGTTGAGGAAGAAATTGCCGAGTGGGAACATGAAAATGAAGGGCACCGGATGGGCGGTTATTGTTTTTTTACTCAGGAAGATCCCCGCGGCCGTGATGAATACAGTGATTATGTAAATCTGTTTCAAATTGATGAACTGGATGATGAGATCATGCTTTGGGGCGACTCCGGGATCGCTCATTTCTTGATTCATCCGGATGACCTGGCCAAGGGTGATTTTTCAAAAGTATTGTTTGTTTGGGATTGTTATTAATGTTTGATCAAACGAGATTGAGCCATTTGTTTCAAAGAAAGGGGAGGATGGAAAATGGATGAAAAACGTCTAAATGAGGCAATGGAAGGTATTCCTCAAGCTTGGGCCTGTGCTCTGATTGGTGAGATTGATTTTGCCATTGAAATGCTTAATCGATCTTTAGAAGTAGTGGATGAGTTTTTTATGGAGCAGAAGTTAGATTTGGATGGTATATTCAAGTATTTGGAAGGCCTTAAGCTTAGAGGGGATTTATATCAAAAAAAAGGTGATTTTGAGGGTTATTTTAATGCCTCCAATAGTTACGCTACAGCGACGGGGATATATCGAGCGTTGAGGGAACAAGGCCGGCTGCCGGAGGAGGACAAGAGACAATACTTCCTTCTTTTGGCAAAACGGGCCCGGATGTATCGTAAACATGACAATCCCCAAGCTGCTCTGGAAAGTTACGCTGAGATCTTTAACGGTATGACCAAAGATGAGATAAGTGAGTATGCCGACAGGATGGATGAATTGGACGAACTGGTGCAGAGGACATGGGGAGAATCGAAGGAAGGGGCCTAATGGGAGGTCCATACATGGCAGGAAACGATTATATTAACCATTCTTATATGATAAAACATGGGCCCTATAAGGACTTTGAATGTACCATCCGAAAAGTACAAACCAATCCGGTGGTAAAAATATACGCTGATATTCAATTTATTAGAAAAACCGTTGAAATCGAATTAAAGCCAGAAGATTTGGGTCTACCTATCGAGGTTGAACTTTCTCAATATCCGTCGAATATTGTTGAAACATGGATCAATAATTGTATCAATCACAACCAAATGAAACAATTTCTAAATTACGGGGCATCAGAAGCTGATATCGATTCATTTAAGTCAAAATTAAATATTGAAGTACCCGATTGTTTTTATCAATTTTACCGCAATTTTAATGGAATGCGATATTCCAAATTGGATGAAATAAGTGATAACGGCTATTTTTTGTACGATCAATCAAGCGCTATTTTAAATTTGAATGATGTTTTGGAAACTAAAAGATCTTGGGATGTTTTTATACGTGATATGAGGCTCAATT
>DASVMB010000126.1:0-12584 GCA_036384575.1 Bacillota bacterium | reverse complement strand
CGGCTCCGGGCAATTTGGGAAGCCCTGAGAAGATCGCCGTTGCGATGAGCGGCTGTTTCGCAGTGGGAGTGGTTTACCTTATCGTTTCACTCATCATTTATAAATTCGGAACGGGCTGGATTGACGTAGTGCTCCCGCCGGTGGTGGTGGGTTCGGTGGTTATCGTTATCGGTTTGGCGCTAGCCAAAACCGCGGTGGATATGGCGATGAACGGCAGCGGAACGACTCCGCAACCACAATTTCTCCTTATTGCCTTTGTTTCATTGATTATTGCCATTCTGGCATCTGCTTTTTTCCGGGGCTTTTTGGGTGTAATCCCCATTCTCATCGGTATCATCGGCGGATACATTTTTTCGCTCTTTATGGGCCAGGTCAACTTCCAGGCGGTTTCCCAAGCCAAATGGGTTGCAGTTCCCGCGTTCATCTTCCCTAAATTAAATTGGGGTGTGGTGGCGGCTTTCGCCCCCGTTTCGCTGGTGGTCATCACCGAACATATCGGGCACCTGATCGTCACCAACAATATCGTGGGACGGAACTTCATCAAGGATCCGGGTCTCCACCGTTCACTGGCAGGGGACGGCGTGGCGACGGCAGTAGCCAGTCTTTTTGGCGGTCCGCCCAATACCACCTATGGTGAGAACATCGGGGTTATGGCCATCACCCGTGTTTTTAGCGTCTGGGTCATCGGCGGGGCCGCAGTTATCGCGGTACTACTCTCCTTCATCCCCAAAGTCGGATTTTTCATCCGGACAATCCCCACTCCGGTCATGGGCGGAATCTGTATCCTGCTTTTTGGGATCATCGCATCCGCCGGCATCCGGATGCTGGTTGAGGCGGGGATCGACTTTTCGCAGAAGCGGAATCTGATCATTGCCTCGGTCATCCTGGTTCTGGGGATTGGTGGCGCTAAAGTGACCATCGCCGGGGTGGAGTTCGGAGGAATGGCACTTGCCACTTATGTGGGGATCATCCTCAACCTCATCATCCCGCATACCAAGGATTTGGAAGGCGGCAAGGGTGAAAAGGGAAATATGCCCCACCCGGCGTCGACGAAATAACACTGATATATTTGCGCTAAGGAGTGCGCATCGGCGCACTCCTTAGAATATAGAGATTACTAAACGGGAGCGAGTTATATGATAAGGCTGCCCAAAGATCTACTGGGATTGCAGGACTTGAGCTGCGACCAGATTAACCTGATTTTGGAAACCGCTATGGTTTGTAAGGACATTTTTAAACGCGACTTGAAAAAAGTACCGACCATGCGTGGAAAAACGGTAGTGACGCTCTTCTTTGAGCCCAGTACCAGAACACGGACCTCCTTTGAGATCGCCGCCAAATGGATGAGTGCCGATACCATCAATCTCACGGTCTCTTCCAGCAGTGTGGCCAAGGGCGAGAGTTTTGTCGACACCGGCCGTACTTTGGAGGCAATGGGTGTGGATGTGGTGGTGATCCGGCATTCATTGGCCGGAACCCCGAAACTTTTGGCGGATTCCATCTCGGCTCACGTGATCAACGCCGGCGACGGGGCACATGAACATCCTACCCAGGCATTGCTGGATCTGTTCACCATCCGGGAGCAAAAAGGGAGCTTTACCGGACTGGAGGTAGTCATCGTCGGTGATATCATGCACAGCCGGGTTGCCAAATCCAACATCTGGGGTTTGTCGAAACTGGGGGCCAAGGTGACTGTGGTTGGACCTCCGACCTTAATTCCTCCGGGCCTGGAGCGAATGGGGGTCCGGGTTGAACATGATCTGGATCGGGCGCTTGCCACCGCGGATGTCGTGAATATTCTCCGCATTCAATTGGAGCGGCAGGCCAAGGCCTACTTTCCGACCCTCCGCGAGTATTCCCGGTTATACGGGATGAATCCGGAACGGTTACGCCGGGCCAAGCCCGGGCTGATGGTGATGCATCCCGGCCCTGCCAACCTGGGGGTGGAGATTAGTGAGGCGGTTTCAGTCGACCCCCAATCGGTTATCACCCGGCAGGTTACGAACGGAGTGGCGGTCCGGATGGCTTTGTTGTACTTGTTGACCGGAGGAGGCAATAAAGATGAAGTATTGCATTAAAGGCGGGGAGATCATCGATCCGGCCGGCGGGTATCTGGGCCGGGGCGACTTGTTGTTTTGTGACGGCAAGGTGGTAGCCGTGGGAACGAATCTGGCCGAATCCTCCGACGCGGAGGTGATCCCTGCGACCGGAAAATTGGTATTGCCGGGACTCGTCGATCTCCATTGCCATCTGCGTGAACCCGGCCGTGAAGATGAGGAAACGGTAGCCAGTGGCGCCAGGGCGGCGGTACAAGGTGGTTTCACGGCGGTGGTAGCCATGGCCAACACCGATCCGGCGGCCGACAACGCCGTGGTTATCAGCTATGTACATGGTCAGGCGACCGCGGCCGGCTTTGCCAAGGTTTATCCGGCCGGGGCAATCACCAAGGGCTTAAAAGGCGAGGAACTGGCGGAGATGGGAGCCATGGCCGAAGCAGGCGCGGCAGCCTTCTCCGATGACGGTAAGACCGTGATGAACGCCGCGGTGTTACGGACAGCGGCAGAGTATTCGAAGCTTTTTGACAAGCCGCTGCTCCTGCATGAGGAAGATCGGAATCTGGTCGGTGACGGCGTGATGCATGAGGGATATTGGGCTACCGCGCTGGGACTGCCGGGAATACCTTCGCTTGCCGAAACGGCGCAGATCGCTCGCGATCTGCTTATCGCCGAATATACCGGGGCAAGGTTCCATTTTTGTCATTTAAGCGCCAAAGAAAGCGTGGCATTGATTCGCCGCGCCAAGGAGTGCGGTTTGGCGGTGACGGCCGAGGTAACCCCGCATCATCTCTGCCTGACCGACGCGATGCTGGAAGGATTTGACCCGGTTTACCGGGTGAGTCCGCCGCTACGGAGCGAGGCCGATCGGGAAGCGCTTTGGGAAGGGTTGTCCGACGGCACCATCGATGCCATTGCCACCGACCATGCGCCTCATTCCCTGGAAGAAAAGCACCGTGAATTTTCACTCGCCCCTACCGGAATGACCGGTCTGGAGACAGCCCTCGCCGCAGTCTGGACCGAACTGGTGATTACCGGACGGATATCCAGGGAAAAACTGGTGGAAAGGATGGCAGTCCGTCCCGCCCAGATTTTGAAAAAAACCGGCGGCAGGTTACGGCCGGGAGACCCTGCGGACCTGATGATCTTTGACCCCGACTGTACATGGACGGTTAAGCCGGAGGATCTGACATCACGTTCCCGGAATAACCCTTTTGTAGGCCGTGAGCTTCGGGGTAGGGTGGAACGGGTCTGGGTCGACGGGGTGCTAAAATATGTTCATCAAAGTTTTACTGAATAAATATCAAGCTTTAATGAATATTTATGATATAATAGTTTGAAAACCTTTACCGGGATCGGCAACGGTTTCGCTTTAATATATACGCTCTGGGAGGTCGGTTGTGAATGACGCAAGCCCGTTTGGTCCTGGAAGACGGAACGGTTTTTTATGGTGAATCCTTTGGCGCCGCAGGAGAAATCGGAGGCGAAGTGGTTTTTAATACCGGAATGACCGGTTATCAAGAGATTTTAACCGATCCCTCTTACAGCGGCCAGATCATCACCATGACCTATCCCCTCATCGGCAACTACGGGATTAACAGGGACGATTTCGAATCAACCCACCCCTTCGCCAGAGGCTTCATTGTCCGGGAGTATTGTGACACCCCTAGCAATTGGCGGTCGGAGATGAGTCTGGACGATTTCCTGAAGAGCCACGGACTGTTGGGTCTGGCAGGAATCGATACCCGGGCGCTGACGAAACGGCTTCGGACCCAGGGTACCATGCGCGGGATCATTACCACTTCATCCGAACCGGATGACGCCATCCGGGAGCGGGTCCAAAAGATACAGGACCTATCCGGCCAGGACTTCGTCAAAATGGCTTCCACCGACCGGATTTACTGTGAGGGTGAGGGTACCAAACACGTTGTATTGATGGATTTCGGAGCCAAGGGGAATATCAGCCGCTGCCTGATGAAGCAAGGTTGCCGGGTGACGGTGGTTCCCTGCGATACCGGGAGCGAGACAATCATGAAACTAAAACCCGACGGGGTCATGCTCTCCAACGGACCGGGGGATCCCAAGGATGTGCCCTACGCCGTACAAACAGTCCGGGAGCTCATCGGAAAGTTGCCGATTTTCGGCATTTGCCTGGGTCATCAGATCATCGGCCTGGCTTTGGGTGGCGATACCTACAAGCTGAAATTCGGCCACCGTGGCGGAAATCACCCGGTGAAGAATCTAATGACCGGAGAGGTCACTATCACCTCACAGAATCACGGCTTCGCGGTACGCGCCGAGTCGTTGCCCGGAGATGTTTTGGTCTCTCATATCAATGTCAATGATCGGACCGTGGAGGGATTATGCCATAGGAATCTGCCCCTTTTCTCGGTGCAGTATCATCCCGAGGCGGCTCCAGGTCCTACGGATTCCGAATATTTATTCGCTGAGTTTGTCGGTAAGCTCTAGCCGTAATTCGGTAAATTAATATATATACAAGTCATTGAATCCAAAAATTTAAGTAGTGGTGAAAAAGATGCCTTTGGACCAAACATTAAAGAAAGTGCTTGTCATCGGGTCGGGACCAATCATCATCGGCCAGGCGGCGGAGTTCGATTATGCCGGTACCCAGGCCTGCCGCTCGCTGCGGGAGGAAGGTATCTCGGTGGTGCTGGTTAACTCCAATCCGGCTACGATCATGACGGATGTCAATATTGCCGACAGGGTTTACGTTGAACCCCTAACTGTGGAGTCATTGCGCCGGATCATCGCCAAGGAACGACCTGATGGCCTTTTGCCCACCCTGGGCGGGCAGGTCGGGCTAAATCTGGCGGTGAAGCTCTCCGAGGCGGGCGTGTTGAGCGATTATAAAGTGAAACTGCTGGGCACCCCCCTTGAGGCCATCCAAAAAGCGGAGGATCGCCAACTTTTTAAAGAGACCATGCAAGCTTTAGGAGAACCGCTACCTGAAAGCGCAATTGTAGGGAAGCTCCAGGAAGCCCTGGACTTTGCCGGCCAGGTGGATTATCCGTTGATTATCCGGCCTGCCTACACTTTAGGCGGTACAGGCGGCGGTATCGCCCATGATCGGGCGGAACTCGAGGAGATAACCGTCCGGGGACTGACCTTGAGCCCCATCTCCCAGGTGCTTTTGGAGCAATCTGTGGCAGGGTTCAAAGAAGTTGAATACGAGGTGATGCGTGACTCGGCCAATAATTGCATCACCGTATGCAACATGGAGAATATCGATCCGGTGGGGATTCATACCGGGGACAGCATCGTTGTGGCTCCCAGCCAGACACTGGCCGATCGGGAATACCAGATGTTGCGCGCAGCATCGCTCCGGATCATCCGGGCCTTGGGAATCGAAGGAGGCTGCAATGTCCAGTTCGCCCTGGACCCGGAGAGCTTCCAATATTATGTGATTGAGGTTAATCCCAGGGTTAGCCGTTCCAGCGCCCTGGCATCAAAGGCCACCGGATACCCCATAGCCAAAGTGGCGGCGAAGATCGCCATCGGGCTGCACCTGGATGAGATCCAAAACGCCGTGACCGGAAAGACATACGCCTCTTTCGAACCCACCTTGGATTACGTGGTGGTGAAGATCCCCCGCTGGCCTTTTGATAAGTTCAGTCTGGCCGATCGCACGCTGGGAACTCAGATGAAAGCTACCGGTGAAGTAATGGCCATCGACCGTTCCCTGGAGGCCGCCTTGATGAAAGCCATCCGTTGTCTGGAGATTGGCCAGTACGGTCTGGCGCTTCCCGGAGCGGAGGAGATGAGCGACGATCTCCTCCTGGCGGCGCTGGTACATCCCGACGACCGCAGGTTCTTCTTTTTGGCCGAAGCCTTGCGCCGCGGTTATACAATCGCCGAACTGAACCGGCGGACTAAGGTAGACTGTTTCTTCCTGCGCAAATTGGACAATTTGACAGCCATGGAGAAAGAGATTAAAAACCGGGGTTTCCGTGACCCGGAGTTTCTGCGAAAGGTAAAATCCATGGGTTTCCCGGACAAGGAGATTGCCCGGCTGGCGGCGGTCAAGGAAGAAGAAGTCCGTGAATTCCGTTATACAAACGGGATTCGGCCGGTCTATAAGATGGTCGATACTTGTGCCGCAGAGTTTGAAGCTGCCACCCCATATTTTTACTCATGTTACGATCTGGAGAATGAGGCGATTCCCACCGGCCGACGGAAGATCGCGGTTATCGGCTCGGGGCCCATCCGGATCGGTCAGGGGGTCGAATTCGACTATTGTAGTGTCCATTCGGTTTTCGCCCTAAAGGCTGCAGGAGTCGAGGCAATCATTATCAATAATAATCCGGAGACGGTCAGTACCGATTTCGACACCGGTGACCGGCTTTACTTCGAACCCTTGACCGTTGAGGATGTGCTCCATATTTTGGAGCTTGAAAAGCCCGAGGGAGTCATTGTTCAATTCGGCGGACAGACCGCCATTAACCTCGCTGCCAAGTTGGAACAGGCGGGAATCAAGATCCTTGGCACTTCGGTGGACTCCATTGACTTGGCCGAGGAAAGAAAACGTTTTGATAGACTCTTGTTGGATCTGAAGATTCCCAAACCTGCCGGCCGGACTGTTGTTTCGCTCCCCGAGGCTTTGGAAGTGGCGGCGGAGATCGGATTTCCGGTGCTGGTCCGTCCCTCTTACGTCCTGGGCGGCCGAGCAATGGAGATTGTCTATAACCAGACGGAGCTTAAGAATTACCTGACTTCTGCGGTCAAGGCCGCCCCCGAACATCCGGTACTGGTCGACAAGTATGTCAGCGGCCGGGAATGCGAGGTAGACGCCATCTCCGACGGTACCGGCGTTCTGATTCCCGGGATCATGGAGCATGTGGAACGGGCCGGGGTCCATTCGGGAGACTCCTTCGCCGTTTATCCGGCTCAGCATCTCACCGTCCTGGAGCAGGAAAAAATCTTGAACTATACGGTTAAGCTAGCCAAAGCACTTAAAGTGGTCGGACTGATCAACATTCAGTTTGTCCTGGACGAGGGTGAGGTCTATTGCATCGAGGTAAATCCCCGCTCCAGCCGGACCGTGCCCTTTATGAGCAAGGTCACAGGGATCCCTATGGTACAAGTCGCTACCCGCGCTGTGTTGGGGGAATCCCTATATGAACAGGGTTATGCCGGGGGGATGTGGCCGGAAACCAAACTGGTAGCCGTGAAGGCTCCGGTTTTTTCCTTTGCCAAGCTCACCCAGGTCGATATTTCGCTAGGCCCGGAGATGAAATCCACCGGTGAAGTGATGGGAGTGGATCTTTCGTATTTCGGCGCACTTTACAAAGCCTTTATTGCCGCCGGGTTCACCATACCACGGGGTGGTACGATTCTGGCGACACTGGCGGACCGGGATAAGGCGGAGGCTTTACCGCTGCTTAAGCGGCTCTCGGAACGTGGCTTCAAGATCATGGCTACCATGGGGACTGCCGCTTTCCTCCGGGTCAAGGGAGTTCCAGTTACCAAGCTCAACAAGTTGGATGAGGGATCGCCAAATATCATGGATGTCATTAAGAACGGTGAAATACAGCTGTTGGTGAATACTATCACTCACGGCAAGGAGCCGGAACGGGACGGGTTCAAGATACGCCGTGCCGCAGTGGAGCATAATATCCCTTGCCTGACTTCGCTGGATACGGTGAAAGCATTCCTTCAAGTCTTGCTTGTCCTGGATGAGGGGGATAGATCCGGTTTGGTCCTGCCGCTTCAGGAGTTCAAAACGATCAGGGTGGAACAGGCGATCTAAATTGATCCGGTATGCCTGATATTGAGAATAGACGAATACGGATGGATGGTTGATGCAAAGAACCCAAGGATTAATCGTGGATTCCCGGGTTTTGGCCCCGGGGTATTATCAAATGACGCTACTTGCCCCGGAGATTGCCGCAACTGCCGGGCCGGGGCAGTTCATCGAGGTTCGGGTGGCCGATGGCACCATACAGGATCCGCTGTTGGCCCGGCCACTCAGTCTTTTCCGGATCAACCGGAAAGAGGGAACCATCAGCTTTATCTTTAAAATCGTCGGCCGCGGCACCCGGCTTTTAGCTACTCTAAAAACTGGCGGGACGGTTGTAGTCTGGGGGCCGCTCGGTAACCATTTTAATCCCCCTGGAAAGGAAACCCGGATTGCCCTGGTGGCCGGGGGAGTGGGAATGCCGCCTATGTTTGCCCTGGCTGAGTTCTTGAGGGAGGCAACCGGACCGGACGTCCCGGAGATCGTTTTATTTTACGGCGGCCGGACCCGATGCGATCTTCTGGAATTGGACAGTTGGAACAAGCTGGGGGTAACGGTTCATACCGCTACCGAGGACGGGAGCTTTGGGAGCCAAGGGGTAGTTACCGTGGCCCTGGAAGAGGCCCTCAAGGGTCATACATACGATTACATCGCTTCCTGCGGGCCGATTCCGATGCTCCGGGCTGTGCAGCAACTGGCAATGCGCTACCGGGTTCCAGGCCAAATGTCGCTGGAGGCTTATATGGCGTGCGGTGTAGGAGCCTGTCTGGGTTGCGTTTGCGAAACTCGGCGCGGTTTTCTCCGGGTTTGCAGCGACGGGCCGGTCTTTCCCATCGAAGAGGTGATCTTCTCATGAATCAGCCTTCAATAGCTCAGCCGTCCCTGGCGATCCGCATCGGGGCGCTTGAGTTACGCAATCCATTGCTTCCGGCTTCCGGAACTTACGGCTATGGTCGGGAGTATCTGCCCTTTTTTTCTCCGGATCTTTTCGGAGCGGTCGTCTCCAAGGGGGTATCCTTAAAGCCCTGGCCCGGAAACCGGCCGCCGCGGATTTATGAGACCCCGGCGGGAATGTTGAATGCAATCGGATTACAAAATCCGGGGGTCGAATACTTTATAAAGGATGCGCTTCCGTTCATCCGGGAGTATCATACGCCGCTCATCGTCAATATTGTGGGTAAGACCGTAGCGGAGTACGCCGAGGTCGCGGCGATTTTAAGCCCGTACCCCGAGGTTTCGGGTTTTGAGTTGAATATCTCCTGTCCCAATGTGAAGGAAGGCGGGATAGCTTTCGGAACCGATCCGAAGGCCGCCGCGGCGGTCACCCGGGCGGTGCGGGCAGAAACAGCCAAGCCGCTCATTGTCAAGCTCTCGCCGAACGTCACCGATATCACCGCCGTTGCCAGAGAGGTGGAGGCGGCAGGTGCGGATGGCCTGAGCCTGATTAACACGCTGATCGGCATGGCAATTGATATCAAAAAACGCCGGCCGGTACTGGGCAATCTGGTGGGCGGTCTATCCGGTCCTGCCATAAAGCCTGTAGCACTGCGGATGGTATGGGAGACATACCGACAAGTGAAAATTCCGTTGATAGGGATCGGCGGCATCACCAGTGCCGCGGATGCCCTTGAATTCATCATGGCCGGAGCGACAGCGGTCGCGGTTGGTACCGGGATTTTTAGAGATCCTGCGATTCCGGAGGAGATTATTGCAGGAATCGGAAGTTTTCTTGTCGAAGAAGGAATTTCGGATATAGCCAGTATTCGTGGCCTCGCCCATCAAGGATTTTGAGTATGGATACCTAAATCGGTGAGACCAGGCAGCCACTATACCATGAGGTTATTATACTGTAAGGGGGAGACCTCTGTGTTAGATCAGAAAGAAATTTTGGGTATTTTCCGTGAGACGAAAGTCTTGCGGGACGGGCATTTCCGGTTGACTTCCGGCCGGCACAGCCGGCAGTATATGCAATGTGCCCAGGTACTCCAATATCCCAAATTTACCGAGAGACTCTGTGAAGATTTGGCCCGGCGTTTCAAGGGGCAGGAGTTGCATGCCGTAGTGGCCCCGGCTATCGGTGGAATCATTATCGCATATGAGGTGGCAAAAGTTCTTGGAGTAAGGGCGCTTTTTACGGAAAGGGAAGACGGGAAGATGACTTTCCGGCGAGGGTTTGAACTGGATGATGATGAAAATGTGTTGATCGTCGAGGATGTGATCACCACCGGTGGTTCAGTACTGGAGGTCATGGAAGCCGTCAAGGAGCGGGGCGCCAATGTCTGCGGGGTTGGGATCCTGGTGGACCGCAGCGGCGGAAAAGTACATTTTGGTGTGAAGAAAGAGGCTCTATTGACGATGGAGATCGAGACCTGGGATCCGGAGGAATGTCCTCTTTGCAAGGAAGGAATTCCCATCGTCAAACCGGGAAGTCATAAATAAATCCGTTTATAAACCACGTACCAGCCGGCTAAAGCCGGAAATTGCGCGCGTACGCGCATAAACGAGTTGTGAAAAGCACCGCGCGACGGTAACCATGAGTTAGTAAAAGGAGGTGCACGATGCCGCGGGTTGGAATTGTCATGGGCAGCGACTCTGATCTGCCTATCCTGAAACAAACCGCGGAGATCCTGGAACATTTCGGAATTGATTTCGAAATGACCATCATCTCCGCGCACCGTTCACCCCAAAAAGCGGTTGAATACGGTTCATCGGCGGTAGACCGGGGACTGGAAGTAATCATCGCCGGGGCTGGCGGCGCAGCACACCTGCCCGGTGTGTTGGCTGCCTTGACACCCTTACCGGTGATCGGAATTCCGATCCAAACCGCCGCCCTTGGCGGAGTAGACTCGCTATATTCGATTGTCCAGATGCCCAGCGGTATCCCGGTAGCCACAGTGAGCATCAACGGGGCAAAAAACGCCGGGGTGTTGGCAGTTCAGATCGTGGGAGTGGCCGATCCCCAATTACGCCGGAAGCTCATTGAATATAAACATGAATTAGCCGAGGATGTCGAGGGTAAGGCCGCTATGCTTGAACAGATCGGTTATCGGGAATATTTGGGCCATAAAACGGGGAAGTAGTTGCGCGCGCGCGTAGGCGGGTTTCACCGGTTGCGAACTGGTCTACCAGGCCGACAACTGTGCTGTAATTGCCACCAGGCCGTATTGAGGGATGAAAGAAGGTTTACTAATTTTTATACAAATTGTATCAAAATTTTAGATTCATACCCGAATCCGATGTGGACTTGGGTTCCGGCCGTGAGCCCGTGTTTTTGAAGATTGACAACCGGGGCGGGGTTTTGTTAGAATAAAAACATTGAAAAAGAGAATATTTTATGGAAGTGCACCTAGGGTTCCGCTTTAAACCCCCCGTTTTTTTAGTGGGGGTTCCTAAAGGTCCGGTCCAAGTGATGCAGGCGTCCGTAGCCCATACACATGTGTGGGGGACGGCGTTACACCGTAGAGGGATAAAAACCCGGGCGGATAGGTTTCAAATGCGAGACGCATTCAACCTGTCCGCCCTTTTTTATTTGGGAGGGGTATGATTTGGAACGGGATGTTTTCGAGAATCTTAGTCCGCTCGATCACAGGTATTACGCTTCCAATGAAGCGCTTTTCACTGAGCTGGGGGCCTTTTTTTCTGAAAATGCTTATATCCGTTACGAGTTAAAAGTGGAAGCCGCTCTGGCCCGGGTTTTGGCCCGGCGGGGGCTTTGCTCCGAGGCGGTTGCCGCAGAGATTGCCACTGCCTGCGAAGAAGTAACCCCGGAGGAAGTTTACCGGGAAGAAGAGATCACCAAACATAACATCCGGGCGCTGGTCAATTGCGTACAACGCCGGGTGAGTGACGCGGCGAAGCCCTTCGTTCATTTTACAACCACCTCGGTGGATATCATGGATTCCGCTACGGCCCTCCGCTTCAAGGACGCCACCACTCAAGTGATCGTCCCTAGAAGTCTGGCGCTGGAACGAGTATTGATCACCATCGCCCGGCGGGAAAAAGCCACTTTACAGGTGGGACGGACCCATGGTCAACATGCGGTACCCATCACTTTCGGTTTCGCCATGGCCGAGTATGTAAGCCGTTTCGGCGACCGCATCACGGCGATTCAAGCGGCGGGATCAAACCTGCGTGGTAAGATTTCGGGTGCGGTTGGTGCTTATAATGCCAGCTCGCTTTTTTTCCAAGACCCAATGGGATTTGAAACGGAAGTATTGGCGGAATTGGGCCTCAAGCCGGCCGATTACTCCAGCCAGATCGTGGCCCCCGAGTATTTGACCGACTATATTCACACTATCATTTCAGCTCTCGGAGTCCTGGCCAATCTGGCCGATGATATCCGGAACTTGCAGCGTACCGAGCTGGGAGAGGTAGGAGAGACTTTCGAGGCCACTCAGGTGGGTTCCTCCACGATGCCGCATAAGCGGAATCCCTGGAACTTTGAGCATGTCAAAAGCACGTGGAAGGAGTTCATGCCCCGCATGATCACCCTTTACTCCGATCAGATATCGGAACATCAGCGGGATTTGACCAATTCGGCATCGGGGCGTTTTGTCCCGGAGATCGTGGTGGGATTCGCCGAGGCGGTTCAACGGCTGACCCGGGTTTTAGAGCGGCTGGTGGTGGATGAGGAACGGATGAGTCATAATTTTGACCTCACCAAGGAAATGATCATCGCTGAGCCGCTCTATATTTTATTGGCTTCCCTTGGTCATCCCGATGCCCACGAGGCGGTGCGGCGGCTGACCCTTGAATCCCAAAAGACCGGAAAGAGT
>DASVMB010000125.1:0-7841 GCA_036384575.1 Bacillota bacterium | reverse complement strand
GCGATCTCCCGGACAACACTCAGTTTCCCAGTGTAATAATCGAATTTCGTCTGTACATAAGTGAACCCGTTGACTCTGGAGATGATCTGGGCGGCATCCTTGCCCAAACCGTTCAGGATCACCTTGAGCGGTTCCTTGCGTACTTTATTAGCGGATCTGGCGATGCCGATGGCTCCTTCCGCCGCGGCAAACGATTCATGGCCGGCTAAGAACGCAAAGCATTTGGTCTCTTCTCTTAAAAGCATTGCCCCCAGATTACCATGGCCTAATCCCACCTTGCGGTCATCGGCCACGGTTCCCGGAATGCAAAAGGCTTGTAGGCCTTCGCCGATGGCCTCGGCCGCATCCGCCGCTTTTTTGCATCCTTTTTGGATGGCGATCGCCGCGCCGACCACATAAGCCCAACCTACATTCTCAAAACAGATCGGTTGCGTATTCTTGGCGATGGTATATGGATCAATACCCTTTTTATCGCATATCGCCTTGGCCTCTTCAATGGATTTGATACCGTATTTACCAAGTGCAGTATTGATCTGCCCAATCCTGCGCTCATAACTCTCAAATAAAGACATCCCTATAGACCTCCTTATTTATTTATGCAAAATGACCCAGGCTCAAGATTACTCATGCCGGGGATCGATGTATTTTTTGGCCTCGTCGAACCGGCCGTATTTGCCGGTAGCTTTCTTCAAGGCTTCATTGGCGTCCGTACCCTTCTTGATCATATCCATCATCTTCCCGAGGTGAACGAACTCGTACCCGATGATCTCGTTATGCTCATCCAGAGCGATCCGGGTAACATACCCTTCGGCCATCTCCAGGTAACGCGGGCCTTTGGCCAAAGTGCTGTACATGGTACCGACTTGGCTTCTTAACCCTTTACCCAAGTCCTCCAGACCGGCGCCGATGGGCAACCCGCCCTCTGAGAATGCGGTTTGGGTCCGGCCATAAGCGATCTGCAGAAATAACTCGCGCATGGCGGTGTTGATGGCATCACAAACCAGATCGGTGTTGAGCGCCTCCAAAATCGTTTTACCCGCAAGAATCTCGGCAGCCATTGCGGCGGAATGGGTCATGCCGGAACAACCGATCGTTTCCACCAGCGCCTCTTGAATCACACCGTCCTTCACATTCAAGGTCAACTTGCAGCCCCCTTGTTGCGGAGCGCACCAGCCGATACCGTGAGTCAGACCGGAGATATCCTTGATCTCCTTTGCCTGAACCCATTTCCCCTCTTCGGGAATGGGAGCCGGCCCGTGGTTGGGGCCTTTGGCCACACATGACATTTTTTCCACTTCTTCTGAGTAGATCATTTTTAAACCCCTTTCATATTCATTTTGTATCTATCCCTTCGAGAACTTAACGAAATTGCCGGCTGTGATCAAGACCGCAGGATGATATGGAACGTTCCAAATAAAAACCCCTACATTAAAGCAACACGCCTAACATAGGAGTTAACAACTTTGAAGCGGCCGCGGCGGGCTCCCGCGTCACGGCAACCGTCGCTTTGAAGGTTCAAAGATAAAATCATGACTATAAATTCATTATTTCCCCTAAAATTTCCTTCTGATGAACGGGACAATTCTGCAGGATTTAAATAAAATGAAATAATGGCGAGCCACACAAGCCCGACGCTGTAAAAACCGTTCGGTGTTATAATAATGATAGATTCCAATAGGACATTATTCGTGAAACGTTACAGCGCAACAACGGAATATATCTTTGATCTTGATAACCCCGTCATTATTATATTAAAGGAAGAATCGATTATGAAAACAATCATTTTATTCATTCTTCAATTTCTATCGGGGTTTGTTCTTTTTTCCAGAACATTGATTCGAAAATCCCGCCAGCCGTTGGAAACCGACAAAAAGGTCTCCGTCATTATCCCCGCCAGGAATGAAGAGCAGAACCTGCCTTATCTTCTCGACTCCCTTCATCGCCAAACATACAAACCCTATGAAATCATTGTGATTGATGACTTTTCTGAGGATAAAACCGAAGAGATCGCGCGCAGGCATCATGTGCAAGTCATTAAAAACACGGAGCTTCCCCCCGGATGGACCGGCAAAACCTGGGCCGTATGGAATGGTTACCAAAATTCATCCGGAGAGATTCTGGTCTTTCTTGACGCCGATGTCCGGCTGACGCCTCGGGCTCTTGAGTCGCTGATTCAAACGAGGGAAAGGGTAAAAGGCGTTATATCGGTAGTTCCATATCACCACACGGAAAAATTCTACGAGCGGTTTTCACTGATCACCAATATCTTGGGGGTCTTCGCCTTCACCTCACCTTTTGAAAAACGAAACCCCGAAAAGGGGCTTTATGGTTCCTGCATTGTCGCAGCAAGAAACGATTATGAAAAAATCAACGGCCATCACAGCATCAAATCGGAACTCCTGGATGACCTGAACCTTGGAAAAAAATTTTCCAGGGCCGGGATTCCGGTCGAGAACTATATCGGTTGGGGCCTGGTGTCTTTTCGAATGTACCCTGCGGGTATCAAGAGTGAGATTCAAGGGTTCGGAAAGGGCGCCCTCCTTAGCACCGCAACATTACGACCGGCGACTGTTCTCATCATTCTCTTTTGGCTCCTGGGACTATTTGCCGTCGAATTTATGACTCCACTGCTTCTATTGACCAAACCTTCCCAGGTCGCTCCCTTTGTCATCGGATATATTCTCTACACAATTCAAATCATTTATTTCGTTAAATATGTCGGGTATTTCGGCAGAATAATGCCTGTTTTTCATTTTTTGTCTTCCCTGTTTTTCCTTTTGGTCACCCTGTTTTCTTTTTATCAAGTCACCTTTCTGGGCTACGTCTCCTGGAAGGGCAGGCACATTAAGATCGGGGGCGGAAAGATTTGTTGATCCTTATACTTACAGTAATAGAGTTTTTATGCGGCTCCCTGATGTTCTCATACTGGCTGGGTCTTGCCGCAGGAAAAGACTTGAGAACGGTCGGCGATGGCAATCCCGGCGCCTTCAATCTATGGCAGGCGGCAGGTTTCAAATTCGGTATCGCCGGTGTATTCCTGGATTTCATCAAAGGGTATCTGCCACTGGCGGTTTTTATCACTGCCGGGTATACCTCGGGCCTGGCGCTTGTACCCATTGCAATAGCTCCAATACTTGGGCATGCTTTCTCGCCGTTTCTGGGATTTAGAGGGGGGAAATCCATCGCCGTAACCTTCGGTGTATGGAGCGCAGTTACCAATTTTGTTGTTTCTTTTGCATATGCGGTGATTCTGGCATTACTGATGGTAGTCGCAAAGTTTTATCGTAAAGGAAAACCGACTTCCACAGAGACCGACGCGTTCATGGATGTTTTCGGAATGGCTGTGGTACTAATCGGCTTGATCTTGATGGATTTTCCAAGTAATCTCGTTTTATTATGCTTGTTAAACTTTCTTATTTTAACTTATACCAATCGACAGAAATTATATGCTTTTTTTAAACTGCACCCCACTCTCCCAAGAGTGAATAACAAACCCCCAACGCAATCTCATCCGTAGCACAGCAAGTTATCACCATCCGATATCACAATCTCATCTGCCGGCAGCAGAGAGCGAATCTCTTTGTCCTTGGGAAATATGCCTATTGACGCTGGAAGTGAAGGGGTATATAATGCAATTGCAAAATTTTCTATATTAGGCTGCAATCAATTCTCATGAATCATTCTCAATCCTAACAAAACGAAGGGATCATCGATGGAAGAAACCTTGCACCTATTACAAAAAAAAGGGTATAAACTTACCAAACAACGCCGTTTGATATTAGAAGCATTGGAAACCTCTGCTCCGCTTTCGGCCGAGGAAATTTTCTCCCAAATCCATAAAAAGTGTAAGGTAAACCTCAGTACCATTTATCGCAATTTAAATATACTTCTCAAGGTAGGCATTATTCGTAAAGCCAATAATATGGCACAAGCCGACCACTTTGAACTGATAAGTCATCACTGCACTCATGCGCTTCTCTGCCTCAAATGCGGTGAAAAAGTGCTCTTTTCCTCATGCATGTTTGATCAAATGGTCAGAGACATTGAATTCCAGACTCAATATCAAGTGAAACATCATAACTTTGAAGTCTATGGTTTATGCCCAAAATGTTGTTTACCGGTATAATTCATCCTTATGACCGGAGACACTGGACATGTCCTCTCCCAATTGCGAAAATTTTTCAATTACAGATATCTATGGGGCTATGGTGTTTTAAAATCGAATCATTCCGGGGAAATCCTCAGGAAAGGCTATCTGATGAAGCAAAGGAAATTCCTTATTCGTTTATTTGTCATTTTCATCGTCTGTTCTCTATTCCTTCTCGCTATGCATAACCATCCCTTCGGATATGGGCATGAGCACGATGACGACCATTGCATGGTTTGTCAAATCGCAAGAAACGGTTTTGTTGCATCCGAACCCTTTCTTCTTATTCTATTTAGAATCCTTATTATCACTGTTTCTCCACACCTAAAAGGAATAATAACTGCCGTTTGGTCATACGGTTATTGTTTTCGAGCCCCTCCGGCAAATAGATCTGATAAGCCGTACTCAATCATAATACTTTGCTGAAAGGGGCCAAATGGATGAATCGAAGGAACTATACTTATGCTTTTACTATCTTGCTGCTTCTATGCATAATCGGTTTGACCTTGCTCTCCGAAACCGGTTCGACGGCAAATCCAAACCATAAAATATCCGTGGTAACCAGCCTGCCGTTGGTTAAGGACATTGTTGAAAAGATCGGCGGTACAAAAGTTACGGTAGAGAGCATTATTCAAGGGCCCAGTTGCCAACATGAATACGAGCCTTCTGCCGGTGATATGAAAAGGCTAGCCGGATGTGCAGTATTTGTAAAACTCGGGATGGGTTCTGACGTTTGGACAGATAAACTGGCTTCCGGAGCCCTCAATAAGAAAGCGCGCTTCATCGACGCGTCCCGGGGCATTCAGACCCTCAAAGTACGCGGCCTAGTGAATCCGCATTACTGGGGCAACCCCGGCAATGTGAAACAAATGGCCCGGAATATTCTTAATGCCCTAAATGAAGCGTTACCCCAAGAGAGGCCTTACTTTACAGCCAATTACCAAAGTTTCATTGCCGAACTTGAAAAAAACGCAGCCGCACTAAAAGCCAAAGCGGCTACAGTGGCCAATAAAAAATTCGTAAGTTATTCCAATGCCTTCCCATACTTTTACCAGTACTTCGGATTTAACAACATTGCCACTGTGGAGCTCTCCTGTGAACGGGAAGTCACCCCCAAAGAGATTGCCGTTGCGGCGAAATTGATTCAAAAACAAAAGATCGGCGTTTTGGTGGGTGATATCGTCGAACCGAATGAACCCGACGGTTTGGCCGGGGAAACCCATGCCCGAAAAATTTTACTATGGGCCACCACCGACGGCTCCAATGATTATCTGAAAACTTTACGGCACAACGTGACAACACTGGTAGAGGCGTTGCAATGAAACATTGTGATCAAGCACAAGAACCTTTATTGATCGTATCCGGGGTAACCTTAGGTTATCCCGGAATTATTGCTTTGACCAATATCACCTTCACAGTGAATCAAGGTGAGTTTATCGGAATCGCCGGTCCGAACGGCTCCGGTAAAAGCACTTTGTTGAAAGGGATCTTGAGTCTGCTTCCGGTGCAATCCGGTGTCATCCGTTATTGCGGATACGAGGATCGCTCGACCCGTCTAATCCGCAAGCACATCGGTTATGTACCGCAAAAAAATAAAACCGACGTCCACTTCCCGGCGCTCGTCCGGGAAGTGGTTTTAATGGGATTGTATGCCCAGATTGGCTGGGTGCGGCGACCCCAAAAAATCCATTACCAAATGGTGCTGGATAGTTTACAAAGTGTCGGCATGGCTGATTATAGCGAACACCCCATCGGCGAATTATCCGGCGGACAACAGCAACGGGTGATGATTGCCAGAGCCCTGGTCTCAAAACCGCGACTATTAATCTTGGATGAGCCCACAGCGGCGGTCGATATTTATGCCCAACGCTCGATCTTGGATACATTGGAAAAGCTCAACCGGGAAAAAGAGGTTACGATTTTGATGGTTTCTCATGACATCAATGAGATCGTCCATTCCTGCGATAAGATAATACTCTTAAATAGAAATTTATCTGTTTTTGGTACTGCAAATGAGGTATTGACCAGGGAAAATTTAGTCCAAGTATACGGTGACCGGATTTATGTTTATGAACATCACGGTCATCCTCATGTATTGGTCGGTGATTTTGATGAGTGAGTTGTTGAGTTTTGAATTTGTTCAAAGGGGATTAGTCGGCGCCGCCCTGATCGGGTCGATCTGTTCGTTGATTGGTGTTTTCGTCGTGCTCCGGGGGATGTCTTATATCGGGTCCGGAATCGCTCACGGTTCTCTGGCCGGAGTGGCATTTGCCTTGCTGATGGGTTGGAACCCGTTGCTGTTATCAATTATTGCCGCTTTACTCATGGTTATCCTCATTGAAACCATTAGCCGGAAAGCCACGCTTCAGATGGATACCTCCATCGGTGTTATTTTTTCCATCACCTTGGCAATGGCGGTCCTGTTCATCGGGATGTTGAGGCAATATACTCCGGATCTAATGAGCTACTTATTTGGAAACCTGCTTCGGATAACCCATACTGAATTATGGGCCATGGGCGGAATTGCCCTTTTGGTTTCCCTTTTGTTTATTCTGTTTTTTAAAGAACTCCAATTTTCAACCTTTGACCCGGAGATGGCAGAGATCTCCGGAATTCCGTCCGCCCTGATCTCGATCATGATTTCGGTATTAATGGCGTTAACGATTGTTGTCTCCCTGCAAGCGGTGGGAGAACTCTTAGTATTGGCTCTAATCGTTTTACCGGCCTCCACCGCTTATCAACTAACCCGCTCATTAAAGGGAATGATGGGGATCTCGGTCGGATTAGGAGTCTTGGCGTCGATTACCGGATTAATCCTGGCGTTCTTTTGGGACGTGCCCACCGGTTCCACCATTGTAATGATCCTTGGAGTTCTTTTCTTTACGGCTTTAGGCTTTGGAAAAATACGAAACCGAACCAAGCGGTTAACGGATCAAAACAGGTAATTTTGTTTAACGACTTTGAAAACAAATACCTATCTTGTTTTTACACCGCATGGTAGCTCTCATTCAGGATAAAATACCCCTAAATCCTTGAATTGAGGTAAGGACAATGAATCTATTTTATCATTCCACCCTAGCGGGTATCATCGGGGCAGCATTTGTAAATATAGCTACCTATATCTTCCGGTTTCTGGGGGTTAAAACCAGTACTCCCTGGGAGATCGGGGCTAGTGTGTTTTTGAACCCCGGATTCATCCACACGGTATCAGGGGTTGTTATTGGATTGACAGCCTCAGTAGCCTTAAGTACAGCAGTGGCTTTAGTCATTGCTTATGTTCTGAAATGGACCGGTCCCAACCAGGCTTGGCTAAAGGGAATTATCTGCGCAGATGGACTCGGTTTCATTAACCTGGGATTCTTCATGCGCTTTCTGGATATCTGGCCGCAAATCCGGAACGAACCCGGCACCAATCTGATGGCATTAACCGTTTTATCTATTCTAGGAATTATCCAGGCGCTTTTATTAAAGAACTGGCAACATAAGGGAATCGGAGCAAGATAATCTTGTGATCATGATCACCGACAAAAACTCCGGATGGTATTATGATCGAATCAGCGGTTGAACCAAAAAACATTTGGAGGTGTTCATGATGACACGAAGTATCGTTTCCCTGTTTATCCTGGCATTGGTTCTAGTAACGGGTTTACCGATTTTGGCGGCTGAAAGCGCCGACGCAACCCCGGCAGAAAGT
>DASVMB010000124.1:0-5428 GCA_036384575.1 Bacillota bacterium | reverse complement strand
TCCAGCGGCGCACCGCCCTGATGGCGGCCTGGTCGAGCTGGGGATGGCCGGAGGAACTCACAACCGTAATCGAGCCGGGTTTGCCGTCACTTGAGATCAATGCCTGTAATACGGTATCCCCTTCCCAATTGTTGCGCCGGGCTGCTTCAGGATAGACCGGAGCTGCTTGATATGTTTTCTGCGGAGAGATATCCGGCGCTGCACCTTCCACGCCGCCCGCTCCATAGATCTTGGGATCTCCAGTTTCCCCCATGCCGGGGCTGCCATTCCCGTGATTGCCGGCCCCCAAACCGCCAAGTGCCGCCATAGAATTCCCGGTTCCCGAAGCATATTCAACCGGACTTCCGGATTGAACTGCAGTGCCCGGAGTTTCGGTTGGTCCGGGAGTACCTGGCCCTTCCCCGGCCGCTGTCAATACTGTTGAGTCCGGTGATGTTTGGGAATCCGGTTCCGGTTTTACGGAGCCAGGTGAAACAATTGGCGATCGCCGGGATGGATTCGCTTCTACACCGGGCTTGACCGCCAAATTGTCACCCGCTTCCCCGGCTGGGCCATTGCCGGAACCCTCGGAAGATGCTTGATCTGACTTACTAGACCCCACAACATCAAAATAAACCACTGATTGAGGAGACGGATGGGAAAGCCGGGGCAGGCAGAGTCCTACCCCGACCAATATCAAGATGTGAAGACAGATCGAGCCGATCAAACAGTTCCGAAACATTCGTTTCACCTCAACGGACCGTTAAAACGCATACCCCGCAGTCAGCATAAATGCCTGACCGGGCATGGGATATCCCTGGTTTATTTCATATGACTGATTGGTGAGATTGGAAGCTTGAAATGCCAAGGACCAATGGGCCGCGGGTTGATACTGGATATTCAAGTCACCGGTGTTGTAATCTGGCATGGCCGTCCCAGATTGGCTCCGACCGCTCACCAAACGCCAGTTGAGCACGGTCGAGACCTGAGATCCCAGACGCAGCCTCAACCCAAGATTCAATTGTTGACGTCCAAAAGTGTTCAGATCCCGGCTGAAACTCCCGGCGACCGGATCCCAGCCCTCCTTGTCAAGCCAAGTGTAGCGGACATTTCCGGTAAGCCAATCGTTCCAAGTACTCTCCCAGCTGAGGTTGAACCCGTTCGTGGCCATCTTATCGATATTACCAACAGTCCAAATCCCACCATTTGGAGCCCAATTAATCCCGTCAAGGAGGTTGGCATAGAAATACCCCACGGTTAACCGTTCTGTCCCGTCGTGCCATTCACCGCTCAGATCGTAACGTTTCCCGAGCTCCGGACGAAGGTTGGGGTTCCCCCCGGGGTTATAGTACCGATCATTAATGGTGGGAGCCCGGAAGGACTCGCCATAGCCAAGTTTGAGATCAAAATTGGCGTTCACAGTTTTGGTCAGGTTGATCCTAGGTGTAGGGGGACTTTGGAAATCGGTCTGATAATCCTGGCGTAGCCCTGTGGTGAGAGTCCACCCCCCATTTAGAGTCCATATATCCTGGGCAAAAAGTCCAACACCGTTCTGCTGGTGACTGCCGGTCATATTGCTCTCATAATCATCGAAGCGGTATTGAATCCCCCCCAAGAGTTGATGATCAGCCAGTTCATAACTGCCGGCCAGATCAAAGCCATAACGGGACGCTTGATTATTTGAATCGCCGGACATACCGGACTGATCAACAAAACCATTCTGAACCGACTGGCCGTAAAGTTTGTACTCCCAATCACCGCCCAAATAATTCCGTCTCCCGCTCAGATCCAGCATCAGATCCTCATCGGTTTGATGTCCCTGGGAGGGATATAGGATTGAACCGGGAATATCGGCCTCCCTGGACAAAAAGAGCCCGTGCAGCCGTACATACTCCTTCCCCTGTTCCCAAAGATCATACTGACCGGAGAAATAACCCGACACGGTATCGGAGTGCGTCCGGTAACCAGTCGACCAGTTGCCCCCTGCTGCCAGTCCCCATTGATTCTCCCGGAGTTCCAGACCGACAATCCGGTTTTGAAAAGAACCGCCCCCCAAGGTAACGGTTTGGCTTGGCGTACCGGTTAGGTCGGTGATGATGTTGACCACGCCGCCCAGGGCATTGGCTCCATATAGGGCCGATAGCGGTCCGTGGGCGATCTCGATCTTTTCGACCCCGGCCATGGGGAAGAAGTTCAAGTCAACCTGGCCGGTGGAGCCTTCATTTAACGGAATGCCGTTCAACATCACCATGGTCTGGGAGGCTGAAGCACCGTCCAGTTGCACCGATGCAACGGCTGAAGCGCCGCCGTTCGACGGGCAGGTGATACCCTGATCAGTGACGGCATCGGCCACAGTCTGAGAGTTGGCCGACTCTGCCTCATCTTTGCCAATCACTTCGGTGGTTCCGGGCGAAGTCGACTCATTCTGCCCGGTGCGGGTGGCGGTGACGGTGATCTCTTCCTCATATGTATTTGTCCCATCCGAGGTTTGGCCTTCCTCGGCCCAAAGCGGGCTGACAACGGCCAAGAGCATTCCAAGGCTCAATACCACGGAAAGTAGTTTTGGATAACGTAACGATTTGATGATCAATCTTTTCAAAACGGCTCCTCCTTCGTTTTCCCAATCTCTATTACTATTTTCCAGCTAAACCCAGGTAAAATAAAAACCCGACATCAATCAATGTGGAATGATGTTGGGTTTATGCGGATCAATCATATGACATCCTCCTATCTCCCGTAGGGGAAAATGTTGTGCGTATACGCACGCGCGCGCTCCAACGAGCGCGACTCCAGGCAGGTCTCCTGACTCTAGGATCCTCATTTCCTCACGCCTTCCCGGCGAACCAGTGGCATACCGGAGGAAACTCCCCTAACACAGTGGCGGGACCGTACAGGATTTCAACCTGTTTCCCTATTAAGCCGCAGCGTCTTTAAGAATTAAAGACAATTCGACGGCGCCTGAAGTTTTGTAATTCATTATATCATTGCTGGGGTTTCGATTCAAGGCTTCCCCGGGAGATAAAATCATCCTAGGGCCTACCGGAAATCTCCGCTCATTGACACCCGCCCTGCCGCCGAAAGTCGCTTCGCCGGAAAAATATAGCACGAACTAGCTATTGACAAAGGGGTCCGTTCTTTGGTATATTATTATATGTCACTCGAACGGAGCACTTCGGTCTCCGGTGACGCTGGTTGCACAAGTGGGCTTGTAGCTCAGTTGGGAGAGCGCTTGAATGGCATTCAAGAGGTCAAGGGTTCGATTCCCTTCAGGTCCACCAAAAACGAAAATTTAAACCCGTAGCGTATGCTGCGGGTTTTTTCATTTCGGGTTTTAATTTTCTGAAGTGTGAAGTTTGAAGGGTGAAGGGTGAAACTTAACAAAGTACTGAGTTTCTTCATACCATCGAATTAAGTTCATATTCTTTACTTATAACCTCAGACTTTTTTCTACCAACCCCCAGAATAAAAAGCTTTTCCTTGGGGAGTCTCGCAAGATATGAATATATTCTGGGGTTTTACTGCAAAAGGATTTAATCTAGTTCCATCATCTTTTGCAAATTGTAAAGCTCCGACTGTATAAGTATTTTGGGCAGCGATAATGGGCGTTTCTAGAACGTAACCTCCTCGAAGAAATCCGGAATTAACCTCGAATTTTACATTGGTCCAATCAAAATTATCATTGTTAGTTATTACAAATTGAGCTCCCGTAAATCGTACACTTGCGTGTATTTCTATTGTTTTTGCTGAATTATTTGTCGGCCTTGGTGAAAATATACCTTTAACAAGAAAAATACCAATTGTAATAATACCAATTAAGAAAATCCACGCAATAACCTTTTGTTTATTTTCATCTGCTTTAGAGCGAAAAGTTTTTGCCCACACTCTCTCATTGCAGTTACTACAGAAATTATCATTTTTGGGGAGTTCGTTTCCACATTTAGAACAATACATATTTATGCCTCCTTTTAAGAGACAATTCTAGAGATATTTTGAATATCCTCCCATTTACAAAATTAGTATAAAGATAAATGCTACTCGAAATTTTCTAATAGCCTCCTATGCATTACTTCTTCTAGTATTGTTCCCGGTATTTATGCAACGGGCACCTTGTAACCGGACAGTATTTGACTTCTTCAATTTGGCCGCAGCAACATTGCAAACATTTGGCCTTGAACATCCTCAGCTCTTCCTTATCAAAATAATAAACCGATTCATCCGAATGGGATATCCGGCATGGATTTGAATGACTGATTCAAAAATATGATGCCGCCAAGGGGCTACCAGGCTCAAACGGCATCTTTTTTGTCTCCTCAAGGCATAGCAGAATAAGATAAAAAGTAAATTCATGATTACTTTTTATTTTTGGTTCTAAATGGTCTGTAGAATGCGCGAATGTCATCGGCTAGAAGTTCTGGTTCTTCCATGGCAGTAAAATGTCCACCGCGGGGCATTGAAGTCCAGCGAGTTATATTCAGATTGCGCACCGCCCATTCCTTGGGTGGCAACATGATATCAGCCGGGAAGAGCACAATACCTGTCGGGACATCTATATGCCCCATCGGCGGCAAAGAATGGGTGTTCTCATAATACATGCGTGTTGATGACCCTATCGTATTTGTAACCCAATAAATCATTATATTTGTGAGCAGTTCATCCTCGCCAAATCTTTGCTGAAGGTCACCATTACAATCGCTCCAGGCGCGGAATTTTTCAATAATCCAACCAGCCAAACCTACTGGTGAGTCGGAAAGTCCGAACGCCAGAGTCTGGGGTTTTGTCGATTGAATCGACATATAGGCTCCCTCATGGGAAATCCATTCTTGAGCACTCCTCTTGTATTGTAGTTCTTCTTCTGAAAGTTCTACCTCATCTGAAGTCATGAGATTTTTAATGATACCGATGTCGGTCAGGTGGATTCCGACTAGAAGTTCGGGATGGTTTAATGCCAGATATCTTGTAACACCCGAGCCAATATCCCCACCTGCAGCAGCGAATCTTCCATAGCCGAGTGCTTCAGTCATTAGTTTAGCCCAGAGCTCCGAAACACAAAAATTGTTCATGCCACTATGTTTAGGACGGCTGGAGAAACCAAACCCGGGTAGTGAAGGGACAATCACATCGAAAGAGTCCTCTGGGTCACCGCCGTGACGAACCGGATCAATAAGCAGAGGGATAATCTTTTGGTACCGTAGATAACTGTCAGGCCATCCGTGGGTGAGGATAATTGGTAAAGGATAAGGTCCTTTACCTCGCTCATGCACGAAGTGCACATCTATCCCATCGACATTACAGTGAAACTGAGTAAAACGGTTCAATTCGGATTCCTGTGCGCGCCAATCAAAATGGTCCCGCCAATATGAAACGAGCGATTGTAAATAACCTATTTCAGTACCGCATTCCCAACCGGAGTCTGCTAATTGATCGGGCCAGCGGACATGATCCAGTCTGT
>DASVMB010000123.1:0-7922 GCA_036384575.1 Bacillota bacterium | reverse complement strand
GTACTTCTTGTCGAAACGATGAAACTGTTATATACTTAAGGCAAATACCACATGGAACTGTATGCGAAATTAAATGCATAATTTGATTTACTTTGCATAAAATGAGGGGGACAAAAAATGAGTGGTGTCGCAGTAATGGATAAACCGGCATTTACCCGGGATCAAATGACCAATGCCTCCGATGCCGCCCGGAACTTCAAGGAGATCCGTAAAAAAGCCAAGTTCGCCCCGCAGGTCATTCTGGAAAACGGCGATCTGGATTCGGTTATATTGGACTATGACCAATATGAACGCTTGATCCTTCACTTACAAGAGTTGGAGGAAGAGGTTTTATCGGAAAGGCTTGAACAACTTGAACAGAATCCTTCATTAGCTATACCGTGGCGGAATAATCGTCGTTCGAAAACCAATGAATGATCTTCCTAAGTTCGAGATTCGGTTTCATCCCAAAGCCTATCGGGAGTATAAAAAACTTGATGGTTCTTTAGTAAAAATTGTGGATAAAAGCCTTGAAGAACTCGAATATCGGGCCGATGAAATCGGAAAGGTATTGGGAAATTCCCAAAATGTAAAACTAGCGGGACGCCGGAATTCGCATTGTTTACCGGATTATCAATCAAAAGGTAGACATTCTTCGTCTGGTGTATATCCTGGCGATTGAAAAACGTGCCGCCGATTACGTTTTCCGGTTAGCCGATCAAAGGCTTGCAAGTATGAAAAAGCTTACAGCTCCATCCCAAAACGGACAAGCTCACCGAAGATCCATTTCCAAGCCAAAAAAGGACCATTCCTAAATCCCTTTCCGTAAGTAGTTGGCAATCACCCGTTTTCCTTTTGAGGGAAAAGAATAATGGTCGGCTTCGAGGGTCCCGGCTGATCAGCCATCAGACAATACTCTTTGTGAGTGTGCCGCGGCAACTAACCATCTTGAGACGACAGTCTAGTGACTTTCCACCCGCCTCAAGTACTTGGCGATCACTCGGTCGTAGGAGCCAGGCCGGGTTCGCGCCAATAAATCGATTTTCCCGGCGTCCTTTCCAATTAAAATTCGTGGCGTCTTCTTTTGAATGCCTTGAATGATCACCTGCGCCGCCTCGGCGGCAGTTGTCTTGAACGTTGCTTCAATTCGCCGCAATCCCGCTTCATACGTCTCAGGATCCAGATGATAGTCGGTCCTGGAATTTCGGGCGATACGGGTCTTGACCCCGCCGGGAAATACCAATGTCACGGTGATGTTGCTTTGGTAGAGTTCCTGGCGGAGGGCTTCGGTGAATCCCCGCACCCCAAATTTACTGGCGCAATATGCCGCCTGGCCGGGCACACCGAGCAACCCGTATACGCTTGATAGATTGACGATGCTTGCCTCGGGACTGCGGCGTAAACACGGCAAAAAGGCCTTGGTTACGTGGATAACTCCCCAGAGATTGATATCGATGGTCCAGTGAAGGGTCTCATAAGTCAATTCTTCGACTCCCCCTGATGATGAGACTCCGGCGTTGTTGATCACGATATCCACGCCGCCGAAGTCCCGGATCACTTCATGGGCGAATTCCTCCACTGCCTCGCGCCGGGCCACATTCACTTGGTAAACTTCCAAACGTCCCCGGAAGTTTTCCTTCAGGATAATCGAGCCGGTCTCTTCTAGACCTGTCCCATCGATATCGCACAATGCCAGATCCGTGCCCTCGCGGGATAACCCAACCGCCAGCGCTCTCCCGATTCCCGAGCCGGCTCCGGTAACGACCGCGACCTTACCCCGTAAATTTCTCATTCTTTCCCCTCCTGAAATGGTGATTCCCGAAAAATCGATTGGAGACATGAACTTTAGATTATCAGGCAGCCAAAAATGATTGAACTTTAAGCGACTCACCCCTGTTTATACCGCCCGGTATAGAAATGAGATGTTTATGCATAAATTCCATGCATGAACTGATAAACCGCTTGTTGTGCATTATCTTCATTCAGTTCGATATATCCGTTCAAAGCTAACCCGATATAGGTGTTAATCGTCCCGACAAAGGTCGCGGCCAAAGCAAGCTGGCGGTCTCTCATCCTGCGGTGATTTTTGGCGGCCTGGATGAATAATGCCTCCACCAACCGAATTTGCTCCTCGTTCATCTGCTTCACCATCCGGTTCGGTTCACTCTCCGGCCCCGCGAAGTACATAGCCAGTTGCATCCGGTAAAACGTCTCATGAACCTTGGCAAACCGAAAATAAGCCATGGCCAGCTTTTCAAGGGCCAATGAGAGATCCCCTTGGTAAACCGAATTTTCATCAATCATCTCGTACAACTGCAATCCATATTCGGTGAGAATGGCTCCCAGTAAGCCTCTTTTACTCCCAAAATAATGATAGAGTGTGGGTTTGGTAACCCCGGCCCCGGCCACGATCTCCTGAACCCCAACCGCATCATAACCGCGGGAGGCAAACATTTGGAGCGCAGTGAAGAGAAGTTCGGAACGGTTATCCATTATTCTGCCCCCGATCCGGTCTCCTATACCGGTTGGTATAATGATATGAAAAAAAAGGCCTCTTGATGATGAAGTCTTGACTCATATTGCGAAAATCATACTTTTGATGAGTTATTGAACACATCGGCATCGGGATAACGAAGGCAGATTTATTCAAATCTGACTTTTAGTGTATGGATCTCAAAGGCGTTAAAGCTTAATTCCGTTCCATTTACCAGTTTTGACTGGTCACAGCGGTTCTCCATCAGGTCCACCAGCTCTATAGAGCATATCTGAGCATAAATCCGTACTCCGGTCTTGGTAGCCTTCCCCCCGGACTCGTACAACCGGATGATCATGGCCGGTTCGTCTTCAGCCCATTTGACCGTTTCAATGATCACATTTTCGGCGGTAACCTCAATAAGACGATAACAGTTTGGCAATTTTCCGGATGTGGCGGCGAGCGCCAGCAGATTTAGGGGAATATTCAACTCGTATCCTGCCCGCGCCACATGTCCGGCAAGATGGTTGCCTTGATGGGGAAACAGGGAGTAGGCAAATTCGTGGAGTCCGGCATCAGCCTCCGGATCGGGATAACTCGGGCTGCGGAGCAGATTGATATCGAGGATGTTTTCGTAGACTTTATGTCCGTATTTGCAATCGTTGAGTAAGGCCACGCCGTACCCCTCATCCGAGAGATCAATCCATTTATGAGCGCAGACCTCATACTTTGCCATCTCCCAGGTGGTATTGCGAGTATTGGGCCGCCGGATGCTGCCGAACTGTATCTCGCAAGTGGTCTCGGTATTCCGAACATTTACCGTAAAAGCGGTCCGCAGCATCTTTCGCCTTTCCCGCCAGTCCACCCGGGTTACAAAGTCAAGTCTGCGGCTGCCATGGGTTAGACTGATCTCCTGCTCCAAAAAGGACTTCCCGTAAGTATACGTCTGCTTAATCCAACCCTTGGGCCCATCCGTGCAATGAACGGATTGACTCAATTGAAAAAATTCCGGAACACGATCGGCGTACCCAATCGGAATATCCCAGGCGTCTCCGTCATCCTCGTAAACCGCCAGCCGGTTGGCACAGCTGCCGGGCGCCAATACGGAACGATCGTTTTCTTTATCGTAGATGGCCGTGATTGAACCATCTGCGGCGAACTCCACCCGGATTCTATCATTCTCAAGTATCCGGGACTCAGCCATGACTCCGGCGGCGGGCAGGATCGCAGGATAGGCAGTGTCCACCAACGTATAGCCCATAGACGGTACGCGGACAAAGTACCATTGTTCCCGGAACTTTATCCACTCCTGCCGTTCCCAGGAGGTGGAGTTCAATATCAATAGCGGTTTCACGAAACCAGTGGTATCAATGAATCCGGCCAGACTCTCCCAGGCACGGTTCAGTAAAGATACAACCTCGCGCCACAGCGACTCATATCGGACCAGCGCTTCCTGATAGACCCGGTGGATTGCCGATCCCGCCAAAATGTCGTGAAATTGATAAAATAATACTTCTTTCCAAATAGGCTCGATGGCCGCGTCCGGATAAGGTTCTCCTGTAAACATCCTGGCAAATGAAGCCCAAAACTCCAGATCGCGCAAGGCTAGCTCCAGCTTGCGATTATACCATTTGGTCCGGGCTTGGGTGGTATATGTCCCCTAGTGACGCTCCAGATAAAGTTCGCCATCCCATAACCGGTACCGGAATTGATCCCGCTCCAGCATCCGGAAGAACTCCAGTGCCGACTGCTCAACCACCGGGGCCATACAGTCGAAGTTCCGTTCCCGCTTGAGCCATTCCAGGTGCTCCTCTCCCGGCCCGCCGCCGCCGTCGCCGATACCGAAGAGCATCAGAATCTGGTTGGACACTCCTTTATCGATGTAGTTTTGCTCCGCAGCGATCACTGCCCGGGGTGCGGCGGAGCTGTTATACGTTCCCTCCGGTGGCATATGGGCAAGAAGCCGGCTACCGTCGATCCCCTGCCAGATGAAAGTATGGTGCGGAAAGTGATTATAAAGATTCCAGGAAAGCTTGGTGGTGCAAAAATAGTCGACTCCCGCTTTTTTCGCGATCTGAGGTAGAGCGCCGCTAAAACCGAAACTGTCCGGCAGCCAGACGATCCGCATCTCCCGGTTGAACTCCTGCTTGAAAAAACGTTTCCCGTAAAGCATTTGCCGGACGAGAGATTCGCCGCCCGGTAAATTGGTATCAGACTCAACCCATAACGCGCCCAGCGGTTCCCAGCGTCCTTCCTCCACCCGGCGGCCGATCCGTTGGTACAATTCGGGATAGGCGGTCTTAATCCACTGGTAAAGCTGCGGCTGACTGGCCCCAAAACGGTAATCGGGGTACCGTTCCATCATCATTAGCGCCGTGGAGAAAGTCCGCGCGCCTTTTTGCACCGTCTCTTCCCAAGGCCAGAGCCAGGCCAGATCGATATGAGAATTTCCCAGGGCGCTCACTGTTAGCGTGGGGGTGCCACCTTTTTGACTCAGTTCCTGATCCAAAATTTTTTCGGCGTGTGCCATCGTTTGCGGTGTCAGCACGTTTAGGAGACTCGTGGCATCATACAGGCGAAACAAGACGGATTCCGCCCGGATATCCCCATCCGGGAGATGCTGAACAAAATCATTGAGGAACTCCAGATTGTAGTAGAGTTGCTTCATCCGGTCGTCGCAAACGGCGACGCTGGCTTCTTGAACCTTGCCGCAATCCCGATACTTCCCGAACAGATCGTTCGTCGTCGCCTGGACCCAAAGAAGGATCTTCTCACCGCCCCGGGCTTGATGGGTTATTTCCACAACACGCTTGCCGGGTTCACCCAAAGAGCGGTCAAACTCCGAATGCCGGTTGGTCAGTCCCTGAACCGGATGGCCGTGATCATCGAATACGAGCCCCTCCCCGCCCAGATCTACGAGTAATACGATTTTCTTGCCCGCCGCGGCCCGAGGCACCTCCCCAGAAAACTCAAACCAGGCATAATCGCCGGGATTGCCCCACCGTTCCCCCACCTTGAGCAGCTTTTTTTCACCGTTTTTTCGGGAGGCGAAGGGTATTTCCCGCCCCATCGGTGCCGGAGTTACCCAGGCCACGATCCGCAACTCCGCGACAGGTGTATAGATCGCTTGGTGCACCCGGGTGATAGTTAAGTCAATCGCTTTTTTCATCTGGGGGATATAATAAGGCATGCCGTGACCTCCATCTTAACCTGTACCGGATAAATTCAGAGAAATCATATTCCCGTTACCTCCAGGTTATGATGGACGAGATTCACATCTGTCCAAAACCCACCTATCTATTGACCCAAGATGCTGACCGATTCCCTGAAAACGGTGACACCGTTTTCTTAAGAGTTGTGATACAACTCCACTTTAATGGGAAAGGGTAGATCGACATTCAGTTCACCTAGGACTTTTCATCCGTGATCTTTCGCATCTCCCAGACCGTCCCTTTCGGATCCGGACAATGGATCTTATGCACCGCCCAGTTATCCTCGTTCCAGGAGGGGAAACCCAGAGCCACTCTCCAGATGTATAAATCCAGGACGTGAAGGAGCGCGTTGCAAACATTGGCCGGTTTCTGATAAGGCGTTTCATAAATGAAGGTTTCTCCGAGATGATGTTTACACTCCTCGTGCTGCTCGACCATTTTGATCTCAATCTTCCCCATCCGCTGCCATAAGGCGCGGTAATCCTCGATGTTTTTTATCTCCGATAGATCCAGGTTGAGATCAATGATCTCCGATTTTGATGGACTCATGTTTAGTTGCCTCCTTATTTCCCATTTTGTTCTAATCCTCCCAAGATTCCGAACTCATTCAAGGATGAGTTCCATCAAGCAAACTGTGAACGGTAGATGTTGAAAATGCTTGGTTCCAGTCTCCATAAAGCCGTAACGGTAGTACCAATCTTTCAAAACCCGGTTTTCATCGATTAATCCGATTCCTATCTTTTTCCCACCGTTATTCCTTACATACTCAACAGTAAAGTCGATTAGTCCCTTTCCATAGCCGCGGTGCCGGTGTTTTGGATGCACAGCCAGCTTTTCCAGATAATAGAGATTATCATCGTTTTTTTCAATCGCTGCAAATCCAATTTGCTCCCCGCCCTCATACATCCCGAATAGCCTTACCCCTTTTGCCTGCATTGCTTGAAGGTTATCGAAGCCGATAAATGCCGGATTGGTAGGGTTATTTTGAACAGTCAGGCCAAACTCAGCGGCTACTGTAGCAAATGCTTCCCGAATCACCCGGCAACTTTCCTCCAGTTCAATCTCCTGCGTCACCTCGTGAATCTCCTGCACATCTCGCCCCATGTTTCTCTTCTCCCCCTTTTGTGTCTCATTTTGCTCCATCTTCTCTCAAACTGATTTGTTCTTGATGATTCATATAACCTCGCAGGGCTTCCGGTATCTTGACCGATCCGTCCGCTTGCTGATTATTCTCCAGGAGCGCTAGAACCGTCCGGTCGGTAATCATCGTTGCGGAGATGGTGTGAGGGTGAAATACGTCCGTTCCATTCTTGCACCGGATATTTAAACGGCGTGTCTGATAATCAAGAAGATTGGTATTGGAATGAGTTTCGCCGAAAAAGGTTCGCTTCTTGGCTAAAAGCGGAGTAAAGAATGGCTCAAATCCCCGTTCCACCAAAAAGTCCATGGCCAACCGGAAAACCGCCCACGCAAGTTTGGCTCCATCCCCACGCCAATAATAAAATCCGGACGCAGCCACTTTGGCCCCGCGCTCCAGGTCTAAAATTCCCAGTTTCGCGCCGAGCTCTTCATGGGTTTTGGGATCAAACCCGAATCGGGGCATCTCACCCCAACGGGCAAGCTCCACATTCCCCGAATCATCCTCGCCCTCCGGAGTGTCCGGAGCCATACGATTCGGTAACAGCGCCCATAGTTCGTCCCGTTCAGCTCTATCGGATTGCTGTTCTTTCTCAAGCAGAACCGTTTCGCGTTTCAGTTCCAAAACCCGTTCCCGGTTCTCCGGCCCTGCTAGTTCCTTCAGGCGATGGCGATAATCATCGAGTTTTTTGGTGACCTCCCGGAGTTTCCGATCCAGATCGAAGAACCGCTCCAGGTCGACCGTGGCTTTCCGTCTGCGACAAAGTTCACGAACCTCTTCGGGATTAGCCCGGACATATTGCAGATCCAGCATTAAGACCACCCTCCTTTAATTCAGTCTAGATCCTTTCCCGTACCACCGGCCCTCACCCCTCAGCCTATTCAAAGATGTGGGCCCTCTCCCGTTATCACGGGCGAGGGATCAGTTCCGCCTATTGTAGGCTTTCAATTGGCCGGCCTGATCCTTCCACTGCAATCGCGCTTAACATTACCCTTAAGTTGGAGGAACTTGGATAAATTAGATCAATTCAGTAAAATCGATCATTTTGATCACATCGATCAACTAGTAATAAACAGAAATTGAGTATCGACAAGGGTTTCCCTGCTTTTTATTGAATTCT
>DASVMB010000122.1:0-3341 GCA_036384575.1 Bacillota bacterium | reverse complement strand
AAATCCAACCCTTAACAATTTTCGTCAATCCGGAAATGGGTTATATCGGGGATACGATAAATGTTACTGTTGAGTGTCAACTACCTTTGACTTCCCTGGAACTACAGTTCCCGGATGCCACCATGACCCGATTGAAAATATCCAATCCCGATACCCGTAAATCATACTCATGGAAGATAACAGGACAAACACCCAAAGGCCAGGTCAAGATCTTCTGCAGGGCGCAGGGGCTAAACGGCGCGACTTACCAGACGGAAGCCAATCTCATCGTCCTCAGCAAAGAATGAAACAAAAAAAATCCCCCAAGCGGGAGATTTAGCCCGAAGGCCAACAATTATGTAAGGAGGAGGTTTAATTCTCTGAATCTCAATATTGAAATGCCTTCGATACTATCTTCTAACCCTCAAATAAAATCTGGTAGTTCATGAACCCCGTATGTGGAACGCCGGCTTCCGTTTGCCGGAAATAAACAAAATACCGTTTCCAAAAGGACCTTGTTCCAGATAGAATCACGGTATTTTCCCCGACCTCATCCCAGTTTAAACCATCACTGGACCATTCAAGACCTGCGGCATTCCGGCCGGAAGAAAGCACCAACACCCAGGGGCGTTCGGAATTGCTTAAAACAGCTATTTCAGTCTCTTGGATCAGCTTCCCGGAATCGTCACTCCTTCGTATCCGGGAATTTTCAATCCGGTAACGACAGATCGGAGCGATTTGAACCGTGATCGCAGTTGACTCGCTGGCCTCTGACAATCCTGCACCAATAATCAGGCCGAAAAGGATAACCCCAACAATCGCTCTCCATAGCCTATGCTGCAACAGACGTTCGTACCCCAGCATGAGCCCGACACTTCCTTGTCCGGGCACCGAGAGCAAATCGACAAATAAAAAAACAACCCATTTCGGCGGCCCGGCTGTCAATTACCAGGAATTCCTTCACTGGTTTTAGACCCGCAGCTTTGCGTCTCCGGCTTTCGCCGGATTTGCCTTTATCGGATAGAATTGTTATTTATTAACTATAGTATAACACCTTCCGGTTTTTTTGACAAGAACGCCGTTCAAGGTATTTCCAGACTGGTTTGGACTGCTTTCAAACTTCGATCACCCAAATCCGTCACAGCCAAACCCACGTAAAAACCAGGGGCTAATTGGAGCTTTGCGGAGCTTAGTGTGAACTCACGGCTGGAATCGGGTAATACATAACCCTCTTTAAATGGAAACTTCCCAACAATTTGACCCTGTTTGTCCTTGAGTTCCAATCGTCCTTTAAAACGGATAAAAGAAACTCCCGAATTTTTTACACGTAATGCCGCATTGAGCGTTCTGGCGGTCGGGTTCCAATCAAGATGAAACCGTTCGATACTCCCCCCGCCAAGCGGCGAACCATTGATGTCGATCCGAATGATGAAGGCGATCCGGCCAGCCACTTTCACCTGATAATGATCCTTCCCCGCAATCGTCGTCGGGTTGGTGTTAAAGATAATTGTCCCCCAATAACTGCCACTGGCATCTGTCGGCACTTTAATGGTATACGTAATTTTTTGGCCCCGCTTCGGCGGTAGGTTGAAATTCCAAGGATTAAAAGTGATCCAGGGGGATGCCGAGCGTTTCAAGGTTCCAAGGGGAAGAAACTGATACTCCCCGGTACTGGAAAGCGACCAATCCATTAATGAGGCATTGATCGCCATCGTCTCCTCATCGGAACCGAAGATATAAACCTCCCCCTGATAAACCTGGCCGCTATTCAATTTCAAGTTCACATCCGGGGGGCTGATTCCCAGATCCAGCGCCCGGACAGGTAGTAGCACCATAATGAACAGTATGACATATAGAACGATTCCGTATGATTTCCTGGCCAAGGCTTTTTTCCTCATTTATCAGGCTGATTCTTTATTCGATGGAGCTCGAGAATCATCATTATGAATGGTTAAAAATATACTCAGGAGTTAGCGGCCACAGTATAAGTAACTGTTGCGGAATAGTTACCCGCCGGTTCGCTGCCGTCCAGATTCAACTGGAATGTAACCGGATAGGTGGTGTTGTTCTTAACCCCTTGAATTTGAAGTACCTGAGCCGGGCTATTACTTAACGGAACATAGTTGCCGCTACCGATCTTAACTTTTAAAGCGCCAATCGAAAATTTGGCCGCACCACCGGTAAAATCCGTACCCGAAGCGGAAACCATACAACCTGTGGAACTATTCGTTTTGACCGTGAGTTGAACCGCATCGGCAACCTCTTTGCTCGCGAAACCATTTTGATCGAAATCGTTCGGATCCACCTGGAATGCAACCGTACCTGTCACCGAAAGCCTGGCAAACGGGCTGATGCTCACAGTTACATCATGGGATGTCGCAGCCCAGGAGAGGCTGGAAAAAATCAAAACCGCCAAAAATAATGATGCCAAACTGAAACGTCTCATAAAACATCCTCCTAATCATGTTGGAAATCATTGAAGTAAAGAATAAATTCACAGCCTTCGAACGCAGGATTCAACCCACACCGAGGCAAAACAAAAAACCGCCGAATAAATTTTCGCCGGTTTCACTACTGGTTCAACCAGATTTAAGTGACCACATACAAATCTGGTATCATTACCGCATTATAATTATATGTTTTCTCAAATGAACCAAAATCATCATAGTGAATATTACCAAACAATTGTTTCCATGTCAATGGAGGAAACGATTACAAATTTGTATACCACATCGAAAAGAGAAGAAATACAAAATGGCTTTCATTGTGTCAAATGAAATGATTGCATTACGGAAGATTAACCACCCACACCGAAGGCCGGATGCTCCGGAAGGTGAAAAAGGCCAACTTTTTCCCATCGGGGCTGAAACTCAGGGACCCGCCATTTAACCCGACCTTGGTAGTGACCAGGTAGATCCGTCCGGACTTGAGATCCTTAATAAATAAGCTGCCCCGATCGAATTTACCGTTTCCCTCTTTCAAAGTTGGCCGATCGGAGACAAAAGCCAGACGGGTTCCATCCGGGGAAAGCGCCGGGATCCGGTTGTCGTACTCATCCTCGATCACCGCCGTAGTTTTGCCATCTTCGGGATTGATTGCCCAAATGCTCCCCCGCCCAAAATCCATGACCTGATAATTCTGGCCGGATACGGTCACAGTCTTGGCAGCCGGTGATTGTTTGGTGAAGTAGATTTTTCCATCCCTTCCCCAATAAGGAGAACTTATGAGCTCTCCGTCCCCCCCATAAAGCAATTTCACGGATCCATCGGCGGGGTTCAACAGACCAAGCTGAGCTTGATAAGGTCCATGACCCCGACTAAAAACGATTCGTTTGCCGTCAGGGGACCAAAAAGGATCCCGAT
>DASVMB010000121.1:0-5122 GCA_036384575.1 Bacillota bacterium | reverse complement strand
TCGGTTCCGGACTCCTCTGGGAATTGACGTCCCGGAAGCCGTTACGGGAGCCGCCGCGCCGGCCGATAAAGCGGAACATATCCTATCGTGACGCATTTGAAGCCTTGTTCAATCATTTGAAATGGCTACTCCAAAACCATGACCGGAAATGGCTGGAGTCGGCCAAAACCCGCTGGGAGGAAGAACTTAGATACCTGGAGGCTTATTATCGGGAAAATCGGACGGAAACGCCGGATGCCGATCACTCCGGTTTCTATCAGCGGGCCGCCGAGATATACCGCAAGTTTCAACCGGCGATCCGCATTCAAATCTGCAATATCAGTCTCTGTTATCTGCCTTTGGTGAACTATACGGTGGAACCCTTCGATCTGCCGGGTACCCGGCAGCTGTTGATTTACGATCCCCTCCGCCGCAAGCTTCGTCAGCAAAAGACCTCGCCCGCCCAAGAAGTGAACTGACTTCAGCCCAGATCGTCAAAATGATACAATAAGGCTGCGGCAACCACGAGTCCCGCGGTCTCGGTCCTCAAAATCCGGGGTCCCAGGGTGACCGGGATCGCTCCCCTGCTTTGAGCCTCAGCCACCTCATCCAGGGAAAATCCCCCTTCGGGGCCGATAATCACGGTTACCTCTCCCGGCCAGGCCGCAGCACCATCCGCCGGTTGCTTACGAGATAAAATTTCGCGGAGGGAGCGGGTTTGCTCGCCTTCCCAGGGGATGAGGATCAATCCCGGCCGCAGTTCTTCCAAAAACCGGTCCCAACTCCGGATCGGTTCCAACTCCGGCAAAACCGCCCGGCCGGACTGTTCTGCGGCTTCCTGAATGATCCGGCGCCAACGTTCCATTTTTTTTGCTGTCGTATCCCGATCCAACCGGATGTTGCTCCTTTCGGAGAGAACCGGCTGAAAACGGGCCACCCCCACTTCGGTGTTCTTCTGAATAATCCATTCGAATTTATCGGCTTTGGGAAGACTTTGGGCCAGATTGATCCGGAGTCTCGGTTCCACGACTCGCTCCGAACGGCGGCAGATCTCGGCCTCAACTGCATCGGGACTGATTGCCGTGATTTTCGCCTGAAACTCTTCCCCTCTGCCGTTTAAGACCATGATCTCGGCGCCAGGACCTTCCCGGAGCACTGTTAACAGATGGTGCCGGTCGGCTCCACGTAAAAAAACCCTATTTCCTTCGATCTGGCTGGATGGAATGAAAAAACGCGTCATCGGACCCCAAACCCCCGTTGTTCTCGGATTAAACAGTCTGCATCCTACGATATAGTTGAAGAGCTCCGCTGTGCCACCAAAGCGGTCCATCCTTCCGCAGTGACCGTCTTTACCAGCATGAAGCCTAGGCCTCTCAGAGCGGCTTCAACCTCGGGAAAACGTTCGTCGATAATGCCAGAAGCCAAAAAACGGCCATTCGGAGCCAGCACACCTGAGAGATCCGGCAACAGCTTTAAAATGGCATTGGTAATGATATTCGCGACTACAAGTTCAAAGGGGGTATTTAGCTTAAGCCGTAACAGATCTCCTTCGACTACCCGCACCTGATCGCACACTCCGTTGCGTTGGACGTTCTCCGTAGCCACCTTGACCGCAAGGGGATCAATATCGCTGGCCACGATCCGCCCAACCCCCAATTTGGCGGCAGTCACAGCCAAAATGCCGGATCCTGTCCCAACATCAAGCATATTGTTCCTGCCCGGAGCTTGCTCTTGAAGCAGGGAGAGGCATAGACGGGTTGTAGGATGGGTTCCGGTTCCAAATGCCATTCCCGGATCCAGTTCCACCACGATTTCTCCCGAAACCGGCTGGTAACTCTCCCAACTCGGTTTGATCACGACCGATCCGATATGCTCCGGCTTAAAATAAGTCTTCCAGGCCTCGGCCCAGTCCTCCTCCTGAACCTGGCGGAGTTCAAACTCCGGAACGGACTCCAGGATCTGCCCGATTCGCTGTTTCACCCGTTCAATCCGTTCCCCCAGGCGATCATCCACGGGAAAATAGACCTTTAGACCGAAACGCCTGGGGATCAAAGCCTGAGCTTCATCCCCCAGGTATTCATCATCTTGAAACGGACGTTCCGATAAAATTTCGGGGTCTTCATAAATCACACCGCCGGCGCCCTCTTCCTGGAAGATCTCGGCGACCAATTCCCCCCATTCCTTGGGGACTTCCAATTTAATCTCGCTCCAATAAGATCCGCTCATTCCCTATCGCCCACTTTTTATTCGATTCTTGCCGCGTGCTTGCACGCAAAACTACAAACCGCTTCCTTCCAGGATCGGTTTTCCATCATTATATCAAAAAACAGTCCGGACTACACCACTCCACTCAATGGCATAAATAAAACCATACCCATTTTCGTGTCTTTTGTGTGTTTCGTTGTGAATGTAATATATACGAACTTTTTAACTACGAAAATCACCAAACACACGAAATTTTTTAGGCTTTGTGCTTTTTACCGAAAAAATGAAAGGAGGCCATGAAGGCCTCCTAATCGACTCGTACCTTGTTTATGCAAGAGCCGTCTATTTAAACGCATCACGAACCTTACCCATAAAGCCCTTATCGTCGTCATCCACATTCTCACCGAAGGAATGGGCCAGTTTCTGCAGGAGTTCCCGTTGCTCACCGCTTAATTTGGTAGGAACCGTCACCTTGACCCGGACGTGGTGATCGCCCCGGCCATGGCCACGTAAATGAGGAATACCATGGCCCCGCATACGGAAAGAGGTCCCGTGTTGAGTACCCTCGGGAATTTTCAACTCAACCCGGCCGTCGAGAGTATCCACCATTACCGTGGTTCCAAGCGCCGCCTGGGTTAGACTGAGTTTAATCTCGCTTATCACGTCGTTTCCCTGGCGCTCAAACTTGGGATGGGGTTTAACATAAATATAAACATACAGATCCCCCGGCGAACCACCGCGCAAACCGGCTTCTCCCTCACCCGCCACCCGGAGCCGTGAACCACCCTCCACCCCTGCGGGTATCTTAATGTCAATCTTCCGGTTCTTACGTACCCTACCGGAGCCGCCGCATTCGGGGCACGGGGTTTCGATGGTCTTACCCGCCCCATGACAACGCTCGCAAGTCCGGACGTTGACAAAACGGCCAAAAGCAGTGTTTTGAGTCACCTGAACCTGTCCCGTACCGTTACATGCCGGACAGGTTTTGATCGGAGTACCGGGTTTGGCACAGTTACCGTTACAGTTGGGGCAGATCTCGGTCCGCGGAATCTCGACAGTTGTCTCCTTGCCGAAGGCGGCTTCTTCAAAGCTGATCTCGAGATCAAAACGGAGATCGTTCCCCCGTTGCGGCCCGGTCTTATGTCGACCGCCACCGCCGCCTCCGAAGAACATATCAAAGATATCGCCGAAACCGTCGAAACTAAAATCGCCGCCAACGCCGCCGAAACCTTGCCCTCCGGCGAAATTAGGGTCATTGGCGGCATGACCGTACTGATCGTAAGCAGCCCGTTTTTGGGGGTCGCTTAGTACGCTGTAAGCCTCATTGACCTCTTTGAATTTAGCCTCGGCTTCCTTGGGATTATCCTTGTTGACATCCGGATGGTACTTCCGTGCCAGCTGTCTGAAGGCCTTTTTTATCTCTTCCTCGCTAGCTTCGCGGCCGACCCCCAGTACCTCATAATAATCGCGTTTTGCCATTCGTATTATTCCTTTATTACGCGCGCACACGCGCGAATTATCCGATAAACCTGAATTCGGCAAGTGATTTCAAAAGCTTTCCCAATTGAAACTTGCCGAATCCAGTGGATCTGATTACAGAATCATAAAGTTTAAAAATCTTCCCTGCGTACCCGCAGGCCTAATCGGATACAGATGGTATTTTATTTGTCCTTGTCATCCTGAACTTTATAATCGGCGTCAACGGTTGGGCCTTCGTTCTGCGGGCCGTAACCAGTCGGGCCCTCTTGCCCTGCCCCGGGAGCGCCCTGAGCCCCGGCTTGACCGGCGGACTGATTATAGATAGTAGCCGAGAGTTCATGCAAAGCTTTTTCCAAGGCTTCCTTCTTGGTCTTGATCTCCGGGATATCCTTGGCTGTTACCGCCTTTTGCAGCTCCTCTTTGGCCTTCTGAATCTTCTCCACATGAGATTTATCGGCTTTATCTCCGATATCCTTCAGGGTTTTATCGGTGGTGTAGATCAGACTGTCTGCCTCATTTACCGCATCGGCCTCTTCCCGTTTCCGCTTATCATCCTCGGCATGGGCTTCGGCTTCCTTCATCATCTTGTTGATCTGGTCTTCCTTCAACCCGCCGGAAGTGGTGATTGTCACCTTTTGCTCCCTGCCGGTACCCTTATCTTTCGCGGAGACATGGACGATACCGTTGGCATCGATATCGAAGGTAACTTCGATCTGCGGAATCCCCCGGGGTGCCGGCGGGATCCCTTCCAACCGGAACCGGCCCAGCGTGATATTGTCCGTGGCCATCGGCCGTTCCCCTTGTAGAATATGAATATCCACCGCCGTTTGATTATCATCGGCTGTTGAAAAGACTTGGCTTTTCGAAGTGGGAATGGTTGTATTCCGGTCGATAATCCGGGTGAAAACACCGCCCAGGGTTTCAAGGCCCAACGAAAGCGGAGTTACATCTAAGAGTACGATATCCTTGACCTCACCGGTCAGAACACCCGCTTGAATCGCCGCGCCGACCGCCACTACCTCGTCGGGGTTAACCCCTTTATAAGGCTCCTTGCCGGTTATCTTCTTGACAATTTCCTGAACTGCCGGGATCCGGGTGGAACCTCCTACCAGGATCACCTTATCGAGATCCTTCGCTTCCAGGCCGGCATCGGCTAAAGCCCGTTGGGTCGGGCCAGCAGTAGCCTGAACCAAGTCTGCAGTAAGTTCTTCAAACTTAGCCCGGGTCAGTGTCAGGTCAAGGTGTTTCGGCTCACCGTTCACCGCTGTAATAAACGGAAGGTTGATTCCGGTTGAGGTGAGGCCGGAGAGTTCGATCTTGGCTTTCTCCGCCGCTTCCTTCAAACGTTGCAGGGCCATGCGGTCGTTTTTGAGATCAACGCCATTCTCTTTTTTAAACTGTTCCACCATCCAATTAACGACCCGTTCGTCGAAATCGTCACCGCCCAGGCGAGTGTTAC
>DASVMB010000120.1:0-2794 GCA_036384575.1 Bacillota bacterium | reverse complement strand
GTTGAAATGGATCAATACCTTCCAGGGAGCGATTATTCCTACCATCAGCCAGGCATTCGGGGTGTTTTTAATGCGCCAATATTGTCTCACCATACCGACCGAGCTCATTGAGGCCTCACGGATTGACGGATGCTCCGATTTCCGGACATTCTGGCAGATCATCTTTCCCCTTTGCAAACCGGCGATGGCGGTTAACATCATCTTTCAGTTCATGTGGCGCTGGAACGATCTTCTATGGCCTATCGTCATTATCCGCGACCAAAACATGTATACCATCCAACAGGGTTTGGCCTTTTTCAGGGAGGACCCCTCCGTGGCCGGAGGACCCATTATGGCGATGTCGATCGTGTCCGTATTGCCAATTGTCGCGATCTTCTTCGCCTTGCAAAAGTATTTTGTCCAAGGTATTGCCATGACGGGTCTCAAATCATGACACCGCCTAAACGTTGATATGATGAAAGCGATCTAGGGAGGAATGGTTATGTCAAACAAAACTGCCTTTGAAGTCAGGGGTATCGAGACTCACAGCCGTCATATGTGGGAGTGGGAACATGTTAAGCGGATGATCGATTTTGCCAGGGAAAACGACTTAAATGCCTTGGTCTTTCATGAGAACGACCTTATTGACCAGGTGGTCTATGCAGAACGTTTTATATCCCGGGCAATGATGAAACGGAAATTTCCCGTATATCAATACGGCACCGATAATAATTGTGATTATATCCGGAAGGTGGCTCAAACCGCCAAAGAACAGGGGATCGATTTTTATCTGGAGGTTAAGGAGCTTTGGTTCCGGACCTATGTTCTCTTCAGTTACCCGGAGCTTTTGCATAACGGGATTCCTTGTCCCTATGCTCCTTTCTGGTGGGATTTTCTTCAGGCCAAGCTGGAGACTTTATATCAGAAAATACCCGAAGTCTCAGGGATCATCGTCAGCATTGCCACTAAAGAGAGCAGGCTTTCGATCATCAACAGCCGGTGTCATTGTGAGAAATGCCGCCACACCTCGGCAGATCAGTGGTTTCAAAAGATTATTGATACAATGTACCAGCCTACGAAAGCCGCCGGGAAAAAATTAATCATTCGTGATTTTGCTTGGTCACCGAAAGATTTGGATGATGTGGTATCTGCGGTCGAAAATTCCCCTTCAGATGTAGTCATTAGCCTGAAAGCGACTCCCCATGATTATTACCCAAATTTTCCGGATAATCCGCGGATCGGTAATGTAGGAAACCATCCGCAGTGGATAGAGTACGACGTTTGGGGCCAGTTTTACGGCTGGGGTGTCTTTCCCTGCAATGTGCTCGAAGACATTAAAAAGCGTATGGAATATGATCTGAGCAAGGGAGCTACCGGTTTCATCGCCCGGACCGACTGGGAGCTGGTCAGTGAGGGAACCGCCTTCGATGGATTGAACAAACTGAACCTATACGGGATGGCCAAATTGAGTCGTAACATTCACGCTGATTTTGACGATATCTATCACGAATGGTTGACCCACCCGGTTTCGACCGCGTTTTCCGAAAGCGATGTTCCGATTTATCCCGGGTCAGGAAAAGATCAACATAAATTGAATATCGCCAAAATTCGTGCCATTCTTGAGCAGACCTGTGACGTGATGGTGCATGGCACCTATGTGAACGGTCATGTTTTCAATTTTGCCAGCGCCTTCCCGGAAGATTTGGATACGGCCTGGTTCATGATGGAAGAGAACCATAGTCTGGCGGATTGGGATGCCTCCAAGAAATCCGGTCTGGATCTGAACCCCGATAACATCCAAACGATTTTGGCCGAGAAGGAATTGGCCCTGGAAAAGATCAAAATTCTTTATCAACAGTTACAAAACGATGGCAACGCCATGGGTTTGAACCCCATATTTTATAAGGACCTTCTCAAAACCTTTGAAATGTATGTGATCTATATTGAAGGTTTTCTCCATACTACCCGGGCTTGCTTCATGACCAAGTATTATATGGCGGATCAGAATGAAATCCTTAAAAAGAAAGCCCGAGAGGCTATTGCAAGTCTGGCTGCCTACGCTGAACGCTTGAAACGCCTGGTTTACCGGACCGAGGTACATCATTATGTTTATATGTTATTGGATCATCTGAGACTTGAGAGTTTAATCAGCGATTTAAACTCCAAGTTAGATTCGTAATCTTTGCACTCCGATGATTGATTGGATGGAGGTGCCTTAACATGAGGTATCGTCAGATTCAGGGCACAGACTTAAAACCGGCAACGATTTGTATGGGCGGATTACCCTTCATCACGGGGGGAACCCCAAACCCGTTCAGTCTGTTAGATGCCTATACCGAACTTGGCGGTAATTTTATTGATACCGCTAATGTATACGGAAAATGGCTGCCCGACAAGATTAATAGCAGCGAATTCACTATTGGGCGCTGGATGAAAGAGCGCCGGAATCGCTCTACAACAATTATCGCCACGAAAGGCGGGCATCCCGATCTTGCAACAATGCAGATTTCCCGCCTATCCCGGCCGGAAGTAGCCGCCGACCTGGAGGAGAGTCTCAAGGCGCTCCAAACCGATTGGATTGATCTCTATTGGTTGCATCGGGATGACGAAACTCTCCCGGTGGCGGAGATCCTCGGGTACTTAAATGAATTTGCGGCTGAGGGAAAGATTCGTTATTTCGGGTGTTCCAATTGGAAGCCCAACCGGATCAGGGAGGCGCTAAACTACGCCAAAAGCCACCAACTCAAGGGGTTTGTCGGTAATCAAGCCATGTGGAGTCTGGCTTCGGTCAGTCCAAATGGTCTTACGGATCCCA